>JBDSKH010000227.1:0-7834 GCA_039917005.1 Pseudolysinimonas sp. | reverse complement strand
GTCGTGCCGCGCACCGCATCCGGCCCCCTGCCTCTCGACCGGTTCGGCTGGCTCCCGCTGGCTGCGGGGGTCGCGATGACGGACACCGTCGCGGACGTGCTGCCGGAGGCATCCACCGGATTCAAGTGGCCCAACGATGTGCTCGTGAACGGCCGAAAGGTGAGCGGGGTGCTCGCCGAGCTGCTGCCCGAACGCGGAGGGGTCGTGATCGGCGCCGGGGTCAACCTCGGCATGACCGTCGAGCAGTTGCCCGTCGACACCGCGACATCGCTGGCGATCGAGGGCGCCGAGGCCGGGAGGTACGGGACCGACACCATCCTCGCCCGTTACCTCTCCCGCTTGCGCGAGCTGATCGAGGGGTATCTCGCTGCCGATGGCGACGCCGAGGCGAGCGGACTCGCGCCACTCGCCCGCTCGCGCTGCATCACGCTCGGGCGCGCCGTGCGGGTCGAGCTTCCCGGTGCGGCCGCGATCGAAGGCACGGCGACCGCCCTGGATGCCGATGGGCACCTGATCGTGCGGCGGGCCGATGGTCGCGACGAGACCGTGTCGGCCGGAGACGTGACGCACGCGCGCATGATCCCGCCGGGACCCGTCGCATGAGCGGCAGGCGGAGATGAGC
Organism: Pseudolysinimonas sp.; assembly: GCA_039917005.1. Lineage (GTDB taxonomy): Bacteria > Actinomycetota > Actinomycetes > Actinomycetales > Microbacteriaceae > JBDSKH01. The sequence goes on along the minus strand of JBDSKH010000227.1, from coordinate 7,212 downwards.
GGTGGCACGGGCGAGGTCGTCCCCGAGGCCGTGGTGGCACGCCTCCGCCCGCACGCCCGCGCCCTGTTCTGGCCGAGCATCGCGCTCGTTCTGATCGTCGGGGCGACGGCGTACTTCGCCGGGAGCTTCCGTCAGGACTGGCTCAACTGGCTCGTGCTCGCCGCCGCCGGCATGCTGGTCGTGCTGCTCTTCCTCGCCCCGCTTCTGGCCTGGCTGGGTCGCAGCTACACCATCACCACCCGGCGGATCGTGCTGCGCCGCGGACTCCTGGTGCGCACCCGGCAGGAGCTTCTGCACAGCCGGGGCTACGACGTCACCGTGCGGCAGAACGGCCTGCAGCAGGTGTTCCGCAGCGGGGACGTGCTGATCAATACCGGTCTCGACCGTCCCGTGGTCCTGCACGACATCCCCGCCGCCGACCTCGTGCAGTCGGCGCTTCACGAGCTGATGGAGCGCAGCCTCAACCCGATCGCGGCGCGGCGGCAGCAGGAGCAGACCAGGCCTCCCGACGACCTCTTCCGCTGAGGGCCGGATAGGCTGGAAGCGTCATGAGTCGTCCAATGATCTCCATCGTCACCCCCTGCTTCAATGAGGAAGGGAACGTCGACGGCTGCGTCGAAGAGGTCCGTCGCACCATGACCGAAGAACTGCCCGGCTACGACTACGAGCACATCTTCTGCGACAACGCGAGCACCGACAAGACAGTCGAGCGGCTGAGGGAACTCGCCGAGGACGACCCCCGGATCAGGGTGATCGTCAATTCTCGCAATGTGGGACCCTTCCGCAACATCGCCAACGGGCTCCGCAGCGTGTCGGGCGACATGGTGGTTCCGATGATCCCGGCCGACCTTCAGGACCCGCCGTCGGTCGTTCCGCAGATGGTGCGAGAGCTCGCCGATGATGTCGACGTCGTCTACGGGATCCGCGGCAATCGTCCGGAGAACCTGCTGATGCGCGCGGCGCGAGGCATCTACTATTCGGCGATCCGCACGACGGGTGGCGCGGCCCCGCCTCCTCATGCCGGTGAGTTCCTGCTCGCCAGGCGCGAGGTGATCGAGTCGATCAACCTGGTCGCCGGTGCGTATCCCTACATCAGAGGCCTCATCGCACAGACCCGTCCGCGCTATCGCACCGTCCACTTCGACTGGGCGAAGCGCACCGTGGGCAAATCGCGCAACTCGGTACCCGATCTCATCGATCAGGCGCTCAACGGGCTGGTGTCCACGGCACGCACACCCATCCGCGCGGCGCTCTTCCTCGGAATCATCCTGGCGCTCGCCGGAGTCGGCATCGGAATCGCGAATTTCATCATCTTCGTCGTCAACGGAACCGAGGCCGCACAGGGCATCCCCACCCTCATCGTCTCGACCTTCCTCTTCGGAGGAATCAATCTCTTCTTCCTCGGTCTGATCGGGGAGTACATCCTGAGCATCCATTCCACGGTTCGCCCCGAACCGCCCATGTTCGAACGCGAACGAATCAACTTCGAGGAGAAGACCCGATGAAGGCCGTCCTGCTGGCCGGAGGTCTCGGCACGCGAATGCGCGAAGAGACAGAGTTCCGCCCGAAACCGATGGTGGAGGTCGGCGGCCGCCCCGTGCTGTGGCACATCATGAAGATCCTCGGCCAGCAGGGCATAGCCGACTTCGTGGTGTGCACCGGATACAAGAGCGAGCAGATCAAGAACTACTTCACGAACTACAGCGCTTTGAATCAGGACTTCACGGTCACGCTCGGCGACCACCGCAGCATCGAGTACCTGGATGACCATGGCGAGTCCGACTGGCGGGTGACCGTCGCCTTCACAGGTGCCTCGACGATGACGGGCGGGCGAATCAAGCGCGCTCAGAAGTACGTCGGGAACGAACGCTTCCTTGCCACCTACGGCGACGGGATCGCGAATGTGGACATCAAGGCGCTGCTCGCCTATCACGAGGCGCACGGGAAGCTCGCAACCGTCACCACCGTTCAACCACTGAGCCGGTTCGGTGTGCTCGACCTCGATGCGGACGGCGGTGTCCTGCAGTTCAAGGAGAAGCCTCAGGTCGAAGGCTGGATCAACATCGGCTACTTCATCTTCGAGCCGGAGATCTTCGACTACATCGAGGGCGACGGCACGGTCCTGGAGGAGGAGCCGCTCCACCGGCTGGCGGAAGACGGCCAGATCGCGGCGTTCCAGCACGACGGATTCTGGCAGCCGATGGACACCTATAGGGAAACCCTGCTGCTCAACGAGATGTGGGATTCTGGGCAGGCACCGTGGAGGAGTTGGTGACGATGACGACAACTGAGTGGGCGTCCCACAAGACCGGATCGGACCTGATCGCCGATTTCGTGGCGGCACGCTGTCACCCGATCGTGTTCGTCGTGAACGGCGGAGCGGCGACATTCATGATCGACGCGATCGGCCGGCACGAGCATGCCGACTACGTGTGCGTTCAGCACGAGCAGGCAGCGGCCATGTCGGCGGATGCCATGTGGCGCACGTCCGGTCTCGTGGGAGTCACGATGGTCACCAGCGGTCCCGGGGCGACCAATCTGATCACGGGGATCGCCTCGTCGTGGTTCGACTCCATCCCGAGCCTGCACATCACGGGTCAGATCAACGACCGTGAGAGCAAGACCACTATCGGAGTCGACGTTCGTCAGGCCGGCTTCCAGGAGACCGACATCGTGTCGATGGTCGCGACCATCACCAAGATGGCGGTGAAGGTGACGACCACGGCAGAGCTCGCGCTCGCGTTGAAGCGCTCGCTGCAGGTGGCGACCAGTGGCCGGATGGGCCCGGTCGTCATCGACGTGCCGATGAACGTCCAGCAGGAGCCGGTCAGCGAGCACGACTACAGCGTGGCCCTCGGCGACGATCCGTTCCAGATGGACAGCAGCGCCGCCAGCGCAGAGCAGCTGGCCGTGCAGCTCGAACGATTCCTCGACGGCGCCCAGCGACCGCTCGCGATCCTGGGCGGAGGACTCGGGTTGGCGGGGACAACCCGTGCCGCTCAGGCCTGGTGTGATGCGCACCGCATCCCGTACATCGCGAGCTGGGCCGGATTGACCTTCGTCGATCGCGCGCAGCCGGGATACCAAGGATCTCAAGGGGTGTACGGCGGTCGCCACGCCAACTGGACCGTGCAGGCCGCCGACAAGATCGTCGTCCTCGGCAGCCGGCTCGACAATCGCCAGCGCACCGGTAACCCGCGCGCGTACGCACCGTTCGCGGAACTCTTCGTGGTCGACGTCGATCCGGAGGAGATCCGCAAGTTCCACGCCAACCCGCACTACTCCGGCCTGGAATTCGATCTGGCCGACATCGAGGTGGCGCTCGAGCGGGTCGGGTTCGAATACCCCGCCGACCGCTGGATCGAATTGGTCGATGCGGACCGCGCATCGAACAGTTCCGGCTGGGAGGCGTCGGTGGAACCCGGCGAGCTGAATCCGTACGACGTCGTCCAGGCGATGCAGCCGCACTTCCCGCCCGGTGCGATCGTGGCATCCGATACGGGAGCCAACCTGTGCTGGCTGTTCCAGGCGTACGCCCCGGATGACTCGCACCTGTTCACGTCGGGCGGCAACTCGCCGATGGGGTACGCGCTTCCGGCGGCGATCGGCGCGCAACTGGCTCGTCCAGAGTCACCCGTCATCTGCGCGATCGGCGATGGTGGCCTCCAGATGAACATCCAGGAGCTGCAGACCGCCGTGGCTTACGATCTGCCGATCACGATCCTGCTGTTCAACAACTCCGGCTACGGCATCATCAAGCAATTCCAGGACGCCAACATGAGCGGTCGATATCACGCGACCGGCCGTGGCTACACCGCTCCCGACTTCCGCAAGATCGCGGAATCCTATGGGATCGAATATCAGCGCATCGAGACCCTCGACGATGTCTCCGCCGCGCACTTCGAACGCGGACTGCGCCTCGTGGAGATCGTGCTTCCCGAGCAGGCGCTGATCACGCCGAAGGTCGAGGGCGACCACTTCATCCACGACCAGTTCCCGTATTCGGCGGAGCGGACGGACCAGCCATTGCCCTTCGACTATCCGCCGCGCCCGAGCGAGTTGAACGTCAGCTCGTCGTTGTAGCGGGTTCCGGCAGCATCGCGCCGGTGAGGAACGGATCGGCGACAGGCCGGCCCGAGTACCAGGCCGCCGCACGCCGCAGCTGATCGTCGACCTGGACGGCCGGCCGCCAGCCTGCGGTCGTCAGCGGTGTCACGTCGGCCTCGAGACGCATGTTGTCCTCGGTGCCGAACGAGATGGAAGGCGCCGTCGCCAGTGCCGCGGTGAACACCTCGATCGAATGGCGAAGCGGCGGAGCCGATGGCGAGGCGACGTTGACGATGCCGGAGGGGCATCGTCCGGTCGCGAGAAGGACGAAGGCGGTAGCGGCGTCCTCTGCGTCCAGGTACGACCAGGGCTTCCGTCCTGCGCTCACCCCGATGGCCTCGTGTCGAGCACCGGCCGCGGCGAGCATCGAGAGCAGGGTCGTCGGGTGGTCCATGGCACCGAAGACGGAGAAGACCCTGCCCCAGTGCCATCCGGCACCCCCGTTCTCCGCGTGCTGCCGGAGGACGTCCAAGGCTCGGACCTTTGCCCGCCCATAGGCGGTTGCCGGCGCGGGAGGACTCTCTGCGGTCGCCACTCCTTCCTGGGGTCCGAGCTCCGCCTGGCTGCCGGCCACCACGATCCGCGGGATCCCCGAGTCGACGGCCGACAGGATCGTCCGCTCGAGCCGATCGGCATTCAGTTGCTGACTGTCGCGGTCGCGCTCCGGTCCGATGACGCCGGCCCAGTCGAGAGAGACGAGGGCGTCGGCCCCGCTCTCGCGCACGACGCGCTGCAGGTCGTCCTCGCCCGCGAGCTCCACGCGATTCGCGTGCACTCCCGACAGACGCCACGGATCCGGCGACCGGAGCGGCACGGTCACCTCGTGACCACCCGCGACGAGGGCGCGCACAACCCAGGAGCCGAGAAAACCCGACCCGCCCAGAATCACGATCTTCACGACACCACCTTCTCCCTCGAGCATATGAGCAGCGGTCCCTGCAGCGGACGGTAGACTGGCCAGCCTTGCCGACGTGACGTGTGTTCGAGGAGAAAACGAATGGCCAAGCCCGAAACCGGCGAGCTCGGCTCGGAAACCGACCTCGAGAGAGCCGGCATCCTCGACCAGGTTCGGGCGTTCGCCGAGAAGCAGCTGGCGCGGCGTGAGTTCGTCCCGGGGGAGACGACCGTCCCCGTGTCGGGAAAGGTCCTCGATCCCGCCGACTTCGCCGCCCTCGTCGATGCATCGCTCGACGGCTGGCTCACGGCGGGGCGATTCCACCCGCTCTTCGAGCGCGCACTCGCCAGGTACGTCGGCGCTCGCAGCTCGATCTTCGTCAACAGCGGTTCGAGCGCCAACCTGGTCGCGCTCAGCGGGCTCACCAGCCCCAAGCTCGGCGCCCGGGCCCTGAAGGCCGGCGACGAGGTCCTGACGGTGGCGGCCGGCTTCCCGACGACCGTCAACCCGATCATCCAGAACGGGATGCGGCCCGTCGTCGTCGACGTCGAGCTCGGCACGTATGACGCCATCTCCGAGCGCCTGCGCGAGGCCGTCGGCCCGAAGACGCGCGCCATCATGATGGCCCACACGCTCGGCAACCCGTTCGATCTCGACACGGTGCGCGACCTCTGCAAAGAGCACGACCTCTGGCTGATCGAAGACTCCTGCGACGCGCTCGGCTCCACCTACGACGGGCAGCGCACCGGCAGCTTCGGCGACACCGCGACCGTGAGCTTCTACCCGGCGCACCACATCACCACGGGCGAGGGCGGCGCCGTCTTCGTGAAGTCGCCGCTCGTGCGCAAGCAGGTCGAATCGTTCCGCGACTGGGGCCGCGACTGCTATTGCGAGACCGGGCACGACAACACGTGTTTCAAGCGCTTCGAGTGGCAGCTCGGCGACCTGCCGATGGGCTACGACCACAAGTACATCTACAGCCACATCGGCTACAACCTGAAAGCCACCGACATGCAGGCCGCGCTCGGGCTGTCGCAGCTGGGCAAGATCGACGCCTTCGTGCAGGCCCGCAAGGACAACTTCGCGCACCTCACGAAGCGGCTCACGGGTGTCGAGGGCCTCATCCTGCCGGTGGCGACGCCGAAGTCCGACCCGTCGTGGTTCGGTTTCCCCATCACCATCGATCCGGAGCACCCGGCCGACCGTAACCTGCTCACCCGCTTCCTCGACGATCGCAAGATCGGGTCGCGTCTGCTGTTCGCCGGCAACCTGACGAAACAGCCGGCCTATCGCGACACCGACTTCCGCATCGTGGGAGACCTGACCAACACCGACATCGTGATGAACCGCACGTTCTGGGTGGGCGTGTACCCCGGTCTGACCCCGCCGATGCTCGACTACATCGCCGACACGATCATCGAGTTCATGACGGATGCGGCGCGGTAGGTTCGCGCAGCGCCAGCGTTTCGCCCAGGGCTGACTCTGGCTCGTCGGCACCGCCCATGCCGACCTCGGGGAACAGGGCAGGCTCCGGCTCACCGCGATGCGGCGCGAACACCCACGCCCGGTAAAGCGTGAAGCGGAACAGCGTGCCGAGCCCGAGGCCGATGACGTTGGAGGAGATGATGTCGGCCAACTGGCTCGTGAATCCGAGCGCATAGTGCGAGACCCACAGGCAGGCCAGCCCGATCGCCATGCCGCCGAGGCTCACGATGCCGAACTCGATGCCCTCGCGCATCAGCTGGCGGCCACGGTGGGCGCGGAACGTCCAGTGCCTGTTGCCCATCCAGTTGAACAGGATGGCGACGGTCGTCGAGACGACCTTGGCCAGCAGCGGCCCCTCGTGAACGACGTCGTCGTCCAGCACGGTGCTGATGAGGATCGCGAAGATCGTCGTGTCGATCACGAAGCCGATCGCGCCGACGACCCCGAAGCGCGCGAACTGGGCGACGAGCGAGCGCATCTGAGGGCGTCCTTCGGGGAATAGGGTCGTTACGGCGGCGTCAGTCTAACCGCCGTTTCCTCAACGATCCGGAGAACCCGCGTGAGAATCGGCGTCATCGGCGGTGGCCAGCTGGCGCGCATGATGGTGCCCCCGGCGATCGCCCTCGGCGTCGAACTGCGGGTGCTGGCCGAGATCGACGGCAGCTCGGCAGCGATCGCGGCGACTGCCGTCGGCGACTACCGGGATGCGGCGACGGTACTCGCCT
>JBDSKH010000226.1:0-5481 GCA_039917005.1 Pseudolysinimonas sp. | reverse complement strand
CGTTCGCACCGACCTTGAGCTTGATATGGCGATACCCGGAATCCACCGCTTCCTGGCAGAGCCTGCGCAGCTTCTCGTCGGAGTAGCCGAGCCATCCGGCGCTGGTCGTGTAACACGGGTAGCCGCTGACCTCGAGCTCGGCGATGCGAGCGGAGCGGGTGGGCTCCAGCTCGGTCAGCAGGGCGATGGCCTCGTCGCGGGTGATCGCATCGGAGAGGTAGCGCAGATCGGCGGCGTCCACGAGCTGCTCCGGTGTCATGTCGACGAGCAGGCGCCAAAGCGGCTTGCCCGCCCGGCGGGCCGCCATATCCCACACGGCGTTCATGACGGCGGCGAGCGCGAGATGGATGACGCCCTTCTCCGGTCCGAGCCACCGCAGCTGCGTGTCGGCCTGAAGCTCCCGGTAGACGGCACCCAGATCGCCGACGAGCTCGTCGACGTCGCGGCCGATCAGAGGCTGTGCCCGCTGCCGGGCGGCCTCGACGCAGATGTCGTTGCCGCGCCCGATCGTGAAGGTGAATCCGAAGCCCGAGAGATCCGGGTCGTCGGTGACGAGAGTGATGTATGCAGCCGAGTAATCGCCGTCCTTGTTCATCGCATCGGAACCATCCATGCTCTGCGACGTCGGGAACCGCACATCGCTCGCGATCACAGCGGTGATGGTGGTCATCGGAAGGAAGGCTCCTGTCGGGACGGCGTGTATCACGTCTTACGCAAACATTAGATGTATTTAGCCATTCTGCGCCAGTTTCGCCCGAGGAAGGCCGAATAGACGGCAATAGATCAGTTCTATATGCTGGAACCAGGCCCTATAGGAGAGGAGCCGCACGTGCTTACAGCTCGATACGCCGGCGACCGCACCATCACCATCGATTCCGCGGATCCCGTCCCTCCGGCCTCCGGCGAAGTGCAGGTGCGGGTGGCATTCACCGGCCTCTGCGGCACGGACCTGCACATCCTGCACGGCAACATGGATGCCAGGGTCGCGACGCCCCTGATCTTCGGCCACGAGATGAGCGGCACCATCGAATCGGTCGGAGCGGGCGTGACCGGATGGTCAGCCGGCGACCCGGTCACCGTCATGCCGCTGGACTGGGACGGCACCTGCCCCGCGTGCCTGGCCGGCAACTCCCACATCTGCCAGAACCTGAACTTCGTGGGAATCGACTCGCCCGGCTCGCTGCAGCAGTTCTGGAATGTGCGGGCCGATCTGCTGGTCGCGCTTCCGGCCGGTCTGCGACTCGACCATGCCGCACTCGTCGAGCCCGTCGCGGTCGCCGTGCACGATGTCCGGCGGGCGAAGCTCGAAGAGGGCCAGAAGGTGGTCGTCATCGGCGGCGGCCCGATCGGCGTCCTGATCGCCTCGGTCGCCCGCGAGTTCGGCGGCGAGGTCGTCGTCATCGAGCTCGACGAGAAGCGCCGGGCCCAGATCGACGGTCTCGGCTTCACCACGCTCGATCCGGTCGGAACCGACCAGGTGGCGTGGGTCGAGGAGTGGACCGGCGGCGCAGGAGCCGACGTCGTCTTCGAGGTCTCCGGTGCGGCGAAGGCCGTTCTCGGCGCGACCGCCCTCGCGAAGGTGCGCGGTACGCTCGTGGTGGTCGCCATCCATCCGGTGCCGCGGGAGATCGATCTGCAGAGACTGTTCTGGCGCGAACTCACGATCCTGGGAGCACGCGTGTATCAGCGCGTCGACTTCGAGACCGCCGTCGATCTTCTCGCCCGCGGCCGCATCCCGGCCGACCTGCTCATCACCGAGATCGTGCCGCTGTCGCAGACGGCGCGCGCGTTCGACGACCTCGAGAACGGCCGGGCCATGAAGATCCTGGTCGACGTCGGAGGTGCGGTGTGACCGCCTCGTTCGATCTCTCGGGCAAGACGGCCGTGGTCACCGGTGCGAGCCGGGGCATCGGTTTCGCGATGGCGGAGGCGCTGGCGGCCGCAGGCGCGGACATCATCGGCGTGAGCGCGACGATGCCCGCGACGGGAAGCGAGATCGAAACGGTCGTCACGCGGCTCGGCCGCTCCTTCACGGGCATCGCGACCGACTTCGCCGACCGGAAAGCCGTCGAGGCGCTCGCCGCGCGTCTCTCGGAGACTGCCGTCGACATCCTGGTCAACAACGCCGGGACGATCGAGCGCGCCCCGGCCGCCGACCATCCTCTGGATGCCTGGGACCGCGTCCTCGACGTGAACCTCTCGAGCCAGTTCGTGCTGACCCAGGCGATCGGACGCGGGATGCTGGCGCGCGGCCACGGCAAGATCATCTTCACGGCGTCCCTGCTGAGCTTCCAGGGCGGCATCAACGTGCCGGGCTACGCCGCAGCCAAGTCGGGGATCGCCGGACTCACCCGCGCCCTCTCCAACGAATGGGCGGCGAGCGGCGTCACCGTGAACGCGATAGCGCCCGGCTACATCGCGACCGACAACACCGCGGCGCTCCGGCAGGATCCCGACCGGTCCGTCGCGATCCTGTCCCGTATCCCGGCCGGCCGGTGGGGGTCGGCGAGCGATCTCGCCGGCGCGACCGTCTTCCTGGCTTCGCCCGCCTCCGACTACGTCTCCGGTATCGTCCTCCCTGTGGACGGCGGATGGCTCGGGAGATGACGACGGTCATCGAATCGCTTTCCGCCGCGCGCATCGTCCCCGTCCTTGTGATCGACGATGCCCATCGCGCCGCCGAGCTCGGCGCGGCCCTGGCCGAGGGCGGCATCCGGGCGGCGGAGGTCACCCTGCGCACGCCGGCGGGGCTCGAGGCGCTGGCCGCGATGTCCCAGGTCGACGGGTTGACGGTCGGCGCCGGTACGGTGCTCAGCGCCCGACAGGTCGACGAGTGCGCCGACGCCGGCGCGACCTTCATCGTGAGCCCGGGCTGGGATGACGAGGTGGTCGCGCGTGCGCAGCAAATCGGGCTCGGAATCCTTCCCGGAGTCGCCACCGCGACCGAGGTGCAGCGTGCGGTCCGTGCCGGGCTGACTCATCTCAAGCTGTTCCCCGCCGGCCAGCTCGGCGGTCTGGCGATGATCGATTCGCTGTGCGGACCATTCCCCGGCCTGCAGTACATGCCGAGTGGCGGCGTCGGCCCCTCGAATGCCGCCGAATACATCGCTCACCGCGCGGTCTTCGCCCTCAGCGGCAGCTGGATGGCGAGTCGCGCCACCATCGAGGCCGGCGACTTCGACGGCATCCGCGCCGCGAGCCGCGAGGCGATGGACCTGGTCCGATGACCGCATCCGGGCGCGTCGTCACCCTTGGCGAGACCATGGGGCTGCTGCGTGCCGAGGAGATCGGATCGCTGGCGCATATCGATCGGCTCCGGCTGGGGATCGGGGGCGCAGAGAGCAACGTCGCCATCGCCCTGGCGCGCCTCGGGTGCGAGGTCACCTGGCTCGGGAGGGTCGGCACCGACGGTCTCGGTGACCGGGTGGTCCGCGAGCTCCGCGCCGAGGGGGTGGAGGTCGCGGCTGTCAGAGACGGCGATGCCCCGACGGGCCTCATGCTCAAGGAACGCCGGACCGCCGAGACGACCCGCGTTCTGTATTACCGTTCCGGCAGCGCCGGCAGCAGGCTCAGCGCCTCCGACCTCCCCGCGGCTCGCATCGCCGACGCCGCGGTGCTGCACGTCACCGGCATCACGCCGGCCCTCTCTGCGAGCGCGAGCGATGCCGTGCTCGCGGCGGTCCGTGTGGCGACCGACGCCGGCGTCCCGGTCTCGTTCGACGTGAACCATCGCAGCACGTTGTGGCGCGACCGCGACCCCCTGAACACCTATCGCGAAATCGCCGCGTCCTCCTCGATCGTCTTCGCCGGGCTCGACGAGGCGCGCCTCCTGGTAGGGCAGGACCTCGACGCCGCCGATGCCGCCCGCGCCATCGCCGAGCTGGGGCCGGCGCAGGTCGTCATCAAGCTCGGCGCGCTCGGGTGCGTGGCGCTCATCGACGGAGCCCTGCACGAGGTTCCCGCGGTGGCCGTGAACGCTGTCGACACCGTCGGTGCCGGCGATGCCTTCGTGGCGGGCTACCTGGCAGAACTCGTCGCGGGGCTGCCCGCGGCCGCTCGCCTCGCGACCGCGGTGACGGTCGGCGCCTTCGCGTGCCTGCACCCGGGGGACTGGGAAGGTCTCCCCCGGCGCGACGAGCTCGGCCTGCTCGACTCCTCGACGGATCCCGTCATCCGCTGACAACCCGCCACGCGACCTCGCAGCAATTGCTAGCGTCGTTGCATGCGCGAACTCCAGGCCGAGATCATCGAGGCGCTGAACGTCTCCCCCGACATCGACCCCGCCGCCGAGGTGGAACGGCGGGTGCAGTTCCTCATCGACTACCTGAACACCGCCCGCGCGGCCGGCTTCGTGCTGGGCATCAGCGGCGGCCAGGACTCGTCGCTCGCCGGGCGGCTCTGCCAGCTCGCCGTCGAGCGGGTGCGCGAGAGCGGGGCACGCGCGACGTTCACCGCGGTACGACTCCCGTACGGAACGCAGGCCGACGAGGCGGATGCCCAGCTGGCCCTGGAGTTCATCGCGGCCGACCAGGCGGTGACCTTCAACATCAAGGAAGCGGTGGACGGCATCGAGTCCGAGTACCCCCGTGCCACCGGATCCGAACTCACGGACTTCGTGAAGGGCAACGTGAAGGCCCGCGAGCGCATGATCACCCAGTACGCCATCGCGGGCGCCGAGAGCCTGCTCGTCGTCGGCACCGACCACGCCGCCGAGGCGGTCACCGGCTTCTTCACCAAGTTCGGCGACGGCGGCGTCGACCTGACCCCGCTCACCGGGTTGAATAAGCGGCAGGGCAAGGCACTGCTCACGCTCCTCGGTGCACCGACCCGGCTGTACGAGAAGAAGCCGACCGCCGATCTGCTCGATGACAAGCCCGGCCAGACCGACGAGACCGAGCTCGGCGTCACCTACGAGCAGATCGACGACTACCTCGAGGGCCGCGAGGTGGATGCCGCGGTCGCCGAGAAGATCGAGGCCCGGTACCGGGCGACCGAGCACAAGCGGCGCACACCGGTCACCCCGTTCGACGACTGGTGGCGCTAGGCGGGCATCGCAGGCGTTCATGATTGTTAGACAATCTGCTATGTTGTCTGACAATCATGAGCAACGATGCCGTCCCGTCCGTTCGCCCCGCCGCGATCTATGAGAGCCTGCGCGTCGGCATCCTGGATCAGTCGGAGACCCCCGGAAGCGCCCTGACCGAGTCGGCGGTCGCCCTGCGATTCGGCGTCACCCGCCCCACCGCGAAGATCGCGATCGAGCGCCTCGTCGCCGAGGGCCTGCTGCGCCGCGAAGTGCACCAGGCGGCGCGGGTGCCAGAACTCACCCGCGACGACATCGTCGACCTGTACGACACGCGTGCCATCGTCGAGACCGCGGCCGTCGAGGCACTGGCCCGCGGCGGCGAGTTGCCCGCCGAGGCGCTCGCCGCCCACCGGTCGCTGCTCGGCCACACGACCGACGAGTCGTTCGCCCACGAC
>JBDSKH010000225.1:0-19735 GCA_039917005.1 Pseudolysinimonas sp. | reverse complement strand
CTCGCCGGCGGCTCGTTCGAGAACCTGTCGCGCGCGACCTCGCCGTATGAAGCATCCGGTGTCTTCCGGTTCGCCACCGACGACCCGCCCCAGCACGTGATCGACGTCATGGTCGAGGTGGCCTCCGGGCTGCCGGAACTGCATCCCGACGAGCAGCCCTACGCGATCCCGCTCGACAAGGCGAAGTTCGAGATCAACATCCCGCTCACGAGCCCGACCAAGCAGTACATGACGCTGGGACTGTTCCGCATCCGCCTCTGGTACGCGGCCCGTCGCGCCGGGCTCCACCTGGACCGCGACCTCACCGACAACTACGCGACGCCCGAGCGCACCCTCTCGAATCTGCAGCGGCTCGCCCCGCGGTTCCAGATCTCGCGCGACGAGACGCAGGGGATGCTCGATCAGGTCCGGCTCGAACGCTACGGCGAGGGCGAGGTCCTGCAGAAGACCGGCCAGGTTCCGGATGGAGTGCGCGTCCTCATCGAGGGCGTGGTCGAGCTGCAGGTGCCCGCCACGCAAGGCGCCGTCGTGCCGGTCGTCCAGCTGGCCCGCGACGATCTTCTGGGCCTGACCGCGTTGACCCGTCAGGCTGTCGGAGCGTCGGTCGTCGCTCTCACCGACGTCGCGGTGCTCTACATCCCGGTCGCGATCGTCGACACCCTCGTCAAGACCCGCCCCGGGCTCGCCCGCGACATCGGCTCGGCCATCGACTACCGGCAGGGACTCGGCGAGAAAGCCCTGCTCGAGTTCGGCGCGGAACGAGCGATCGAGACCCTGGTCATCGCGTGAGGTGGGCGCGCTTCCGCCGGCTGAACTGGTTCTTCACCATCGTCCTCCTTCTGCTGGTCGCGGCCTGGGCGTTCGGCCCGCAGCTCGGGTTGGTCGTGCCGCTCGCGGCCGTCTTCGTCGTCGGTCTTGTGCTCTTCGGGCTCAACATCGCGCTCGTCTTCCGGACCCTTCGCCTGATACGGGCAGATGCCGCCCGCGTGGTGGCCGCCCATCCGGGTGAGGTGGCTTTCCCCTCGCAGCTGATCTCGTGGCTGGGAGGCGCGCGAACGGAGCGCGACAGCGTCGTAGCGATCACCGCAGACCGCCGCGGGCTGAGCTTCCGCGACCAGGACGACCGCGAGGTGCTGCTCGTGGAGCCGGAGCGCATCATGTCGCTCGAGCTCGCGCCTCTGGAGCCCCGCCGCGTCCGGCCGTTCCGGGTGACGACCATCGACGGCGTGATCGACTTCTCCGGTCCCGCGAAGCCCGACGAGCAGGTGGATGCCATCGTGGCGCTGCGCACGGCCATCGGGCGCCCCGCAGGCTGAGGCATCGCGATCCGCCGACGGGGGTCCAGCAGCTAGCCGGTGGCCCGGTAACCCGCGCCCACCCGCCGGTAGGCTCGACACCATGAAATACGCCGAGACCGTGCTCGACCTCGTGGGCGACACGCCCCTCGTCAAGCTGAACTCGGTGACCGACGGGATCGCCGCCACCGTGCTCGCGAAGATCGAGTACCTGAACCCCGGCGGGTCGAGCAAAGACCGCATCGCGGCCCGCATCATCGACGCGGCCGAGGCGGAGGGCAAGCTCAAGCCCGGCGGCACGATCGTCGAGCCGACCAGCGGCAACACCGGCATCGGCCTCGCGCTCGTCGCCCAGCAGCGCGGCTACCGCTGCGTCTTCGTCTGCCCCGACAAGGTCAGCGAAGACAAGATCAACACGCTCCGGGCATACGGCGCCGAGGTCGTCGTCTGCCCGACGAACGTCGCACCCGACAGCCCCGACTCGTACTACCAGACGAGCGACCGGCTGGCGCGCGAGATCCCCGGCGCCTTCAAGCCCGACCAGTACTCGAACCCGAACGGCCCGCTCAGCCACTATGAGACGACCGGCCCGGAGATCTGGCGCGACACCGACGGCAAGGTCACCCACTTCGTGGCCGGCGTCGGGACCGGCGGCACCATCTCGGGCGTCGGCAAGTACCTCAAAGAGCAGAACCCCGCCGTGAAGATCATCGGCGCCGATCCCGAGGGCTCGGTCTACTCGGGCGGCACAGGGCGCCCGTACCTCGTCGAGGGCGTCGGCGAGGACTTCTGGCCCACGGCCTACGACGGCACGGTCGTCGACGAGATCGTCGCGAGCTCCGACGCCGAGTCGTTCGAGTACACGCGGCGGATGGCGCGCGAGGAGGGCCTGCTCGTCGGCGGCTCCAGCGGGCTCGCCGTCGCATCCGGTCTCAAGGCCGCCCGCGAGCTGGGCCCGGACGACGTCATGGTGATCCTGCTGCCCGACGGCGGTCGCGGGTACCTGGGCAAGATCTTCAGCGACCGGTGGATGCGGTCCTACGGCTTCCTTCCGGCGAGCGAAGACCGCACTGTCGCCGACATCGTCGGCAGCAAGGACGGGTCGATCCCGGAGTTCGTGCACGCCCATCCCGGCGACACCGTCCGCGAGGTCATGAACATCATGAAGGAGTACGACGTCTCGCAGGTGCCGGTGCTCTCGGCCGAGCCGCCCGTCGTGATGGGCGAGGTCATCGGATCCATCGACGAGCGCGGTCTGCTCGAGCACGTCTTCACTGGCAAGGCCGAGCTGACCGATCGCGTCGCCGGCCTGGTCGGAAAACCGTTCGCCCTCATCGGCATGCACCAGTCCGTGCAAGAGGCGCGCGAGGCGCTCGCCGAGGCGGACGCCCTGCTCGTCACCAGCGACGGAAAGCCCGTCGCCATGCTCACGCGGCACGACCTGCTCGCGTTCCTGAGCGCCTGATCCGTCACCACCCCGACAGAGCCGGCACGTCCCGAAAGAGAAACCATGACACCGCAACAGCCAGACGACCGACCCCTCGACTTCTCGACCCGCGCGATCCGCATCGGTCAGGATTTCGATCCCACCACCGGCGCCGTCATCCCTCCCGTCTACTTCACGACGACGTTCGTGCAAGACGGGATCGGCGGATTCCGCAACGGCTACGAGTACGCACGAGGCGGCAACCCCACCCGCACGTCGCTCGAGACCCTGCTCGCGGCCCTCGAGGGCGGAGATCGCGGGTTCAGCTTCGCTTCCGGGCTCGCAGGCGAGGACACGCTGCTGCGCGCGATCCTGCATCCCGGCGACCACGTGCTGATGGGCAATGACGTCTACGGCGGGTCGCACCGGCTCGTCTCGCGCGCCCATGTGCCGTGGGGCGTCTCGCTCTCGACTGTGGAGATGAGCGATCTGGATGCCGTGCGGGCCGCCATCCGCCCCGATGCCACCAAGGTGGTCTGGCTCGAGACCCCGTCGAACCCTCTGATGAAGATCACCGACATCGTCGCGGTCTCCGAGCTCGCCCACGCCGTCGGAGCGATCGTCGTCGTCGACAACACGTTCGCATCGCCTTACCTGCAGCAGCCGCTCGCACTCGGGGCCGACGTCGTCGTGCACTCGACGACCAAGTACCTGGGCGGCCACAGCGATGTGCTCGGCGGCGGGGTCGTACTGAACGACTCCGTCCAGGTCGAGGACGAGTCGCTCGCCGACAGGATCGCCTTCCTGCAGTTCGGCGTCGGCGCGGTCTCGGGGCCGATGGACGCCTGGCTCACGATCCGCGGCATCAAGACCCTCGCGGTACGAATGGACCGGCACTCGTCCAACGCCCAGACGATCGCCGAGAAGCTGGTGGGGCATCCGAAGCTCGAGCGCGTGTACTACCCCGGGCTTCCCGGTCATCCCGGCCACGACCTGGCTGCCCGCCAGATGAAGGCCTTCGGCGGGATGATCTCGGTGCAGCTGGCCGACGGACCGTCGGCACGCAAATTCGCCGAGTCGACGAGGCTGTTCCAGCTCGCCGAATCGCTCGGCGGAGTGGAGTCGCTCGTCTGCTATCCCGCGGAGATGACGCACGCCTCGGTCAAGGGCACGCTTCTCGAGGTGCCGGAGACGGTCGTGCGCCTCTCGGTCGGCATCGAGGGCGTCGACGATCTGCTCGACGACCTGCTCGGCGCCCTCGACCGGAACTAGCCCGGGCGGCGGTGTCGGAACCGCGCATTAGCGTGGCAGCAAGGCCGGGGCGGGTGGCAGCAATCGTTGTTTCGCGCAATCCCTGCCATCGCCACACTGGAGTTGTGACCACGACCAACCAACCCGCCGCGACCCCATCCCCCGCGGCCGACGCCGACTCCTCGCTCCCGCCCCATGGCCGGATCGGGCTGCCAACCGCGTCGGCGCTGTACATCGCAGCGGTGCTGGGCACCGGCATCCTGGTCCTTCCCGGCCTCGCGGCCGACGCGGCCGGCCCGGGGTCGATCCTCGGGGTCGCGGCTGTCCTTCTGCTCTCGATCCCGCTGGCCGGCACGTTTGCGGCTCTCGCGGCGCGCTTCCCCGACGCCGGCGGTGTCGCGACCTTCGTGCGGCTCGCGCTCGGCGAGACGGCGGCTCGGGCCACGGGCTACTGGTTCCTCTTCGGGGTGGCGTTCGGCGCGCCGGTGGTCGCCGTCCTCGGCGGCGGGTACATCGTCGCGGCGCTGGGCGCTGACGAATCGCTCGTCCCCGTCATCGGGCTGGGTCTGATGATCTTCACCTACGGCCTGGGTCTCTTCGGCGTCCGCATCAGCGGCGCAGTGCAACTCGGGCTGTCGGCGCTGCTCGTCGTCGTGGTGATCGTCGTGGTCGCCAGCGCCGTCCCGGTCGCCGATCCCGCCCGGCTCGACCCGTTCCTGCCGCACGGGTGGGGTGGGGTCGGGCTGACGATCAGCCTGTTCGTCTGGGCATTCGCCGGATGGGAGGCCGTCACCCACATCGCCGCGGAGTTCCGCAATCCGCGCCGCACCATCCCGCTCGCGACCGCCATCGCGGTGGCTGTCGTCGGCATCGCCTACCTGGCCCTGCAGACCGCGACGGTGCTCGTCCCGGTCGAGGTGCGCAGCACCGTGCCCCTCATCGACCTGGTCGCGGTCACCCTCCCGGGGGTGGGACCCCTGGTGATCGCGACCATCGCCGTCGTCATCGTCATCGGCGTGATGAACGCGTACGTACCGGCCTTCGGCAATCTCGCCGCATCGCTCGGGCGCGACGGTCACCTGCCGAAATGGCTGGCGCGCGGAGCCGAGGCGGGGGCGGTGCCGCGACGTGCTGTGATCGCGACGAGCCTGCAGGCGATCCTCTACAGCGTCATCTTCTTCGCCTTCCATCTCGACCTGCAGGTGTTCATCCTCATCAACACCTCCTCGATGGTGGCCGTCTATGCTCTCGGCATGGTCTCCGCGGTCAAGCTGCTCGACCGGTTCTCGATCGGCTGGTGGATGGCCGTCGTCTCGGTCGTGCTCGCCGCCGGCCTGCTCGTGCTCGCCGGTCCCTATCTGCTGGTCGCCGTCGCCATCGCCCTCGTCGCCATCGCGGTGACCGTCGTCAGGAAGTTCCGTGCCCGCACCAGCTGAGCCCCAGTACCGCGCGCATTTCGATGCGCGCATCGAGTTCGCCAACGGGGGAGGGCTGACGGCCGACGCCTTCCGCCTCGACCTGCCGCGTCCGGATGCCGACGAGGCGGAGATCGCCCGCCTCCTGATCCAGCACCTTGGCCTCGCTCTCGTCGGGTCGGTGACGATCACGAACCTCACGATCGTGGAGGAGCAGCATCGCGGCTCTCGCGGGATCGCCGCCCGGCCCGCCGCATCCGGCCGCCGGGTCGTGGATCTCAGCCACCGCATCCGGGAGGGCTTGATCACCTACCCCGGATTGCCCGCACCGGTCTTCACCCCTCACCTGACGCGCGAGGCGTCGCGGGAGCGGTACGCGCCGGGCACCGAATTTGCGCTCGACATCATCACGATGATCGGCAACACAGGCACCTACCTCGACAGCCCGTACCACCGCTACGAAGGCGGAACCGATCTCGCCGGTCTCGAGCTGGCGACCCTCGTCGACCTGCCGGCCGAGGTCTTCCACCTGACCGACGGGGCGCCGGGCGGCGACGGGGAGCGTCGCATCGGCCCGGAGGTGCTCTACGACCGCGACCTGCGCGGTGCCGCTGTGCTGCTTCACACCGGATGGGATGCTCGCTTCGGCACGCCCGCCTACGCGAGCGGATCACCGTACCTCTCCACGGAGGGGGTCGCGTACCTCATCGACCAGGGCGTGGCGCTGGTCGGCATCGACTGCCTGAACATCGACGACACCGAATCCGGCGGCGAACGTCCCGCGCACACCGGGCTGCTGGCGGCCGGCATCCACGTCGTCGAGCACATGACGAACCTCGGAGAGCTTCCGCCCTCGGGGGCGAGGTTCACGGCCGCGCCCCCGGCGGTCGAGGGGTTCGGCACCTTCCCGGTGCGGGCGTTCGCCATCGTCGAGGACGTCGCTTAGCCCCGGCGGGCGGCTATGTGCATAATGGGTTCCGTTACCCAAATGTGAACGTACACATTTCGCCGCAGACGTCGGGACAGTCGTGAACACGGAATCGAGCCCGCCGCGGGCGCCGAACATCCGTGATGTGGCGCGCGAAGCGGGCGTCTCGTACCAGACGGTCTCCCGAGTCCTCAACGATTCGCCCAACCTCCGTCCCGAGACGCGCGAGCGCGTGCTGCAGGTCATCGACGAGCTGGGATACCGGCCGAATCAGGCCGCCCGCACCCTCGTCACCAGCAAATCCAATGTCATCGGGGTGCTCGTGGCGACCCGTGCCGCGGCCTACGGGGTGCAGACGATCCTCTACGCCATCGAGGATGCGGCGCGCGACGCCGGCTACCGGATCGCCATCGCGACCTGCCCGAGCGACGAGAAGTCGGTGCGCGAGGCCCTCGATCAGCTGATCGGGCAGGCCGCGGAGGCGGTCGTCGTGGTCGCTCCGCAGGCGCGCGTGTTCGATCTGCTCGCCGCGACCCCGCTCAACGTGCCATTCGTGCTGCTCGACTCCGCCAGGCGCGACCTCGGGCACACCGTCGCCGTCGACCAGTTCGAGGGCGCGCGACTCGCGACGCGGCACCTCATCGAGCTCGGGCACACCCAGGTCATCCACATCGCGGGCCCGCAGGACTGGATCGAGGCCGAGGCGCGCATGCAGGGCTACCTCCGCGAGGTGTCCGACGCCGAGCTCATGGTGCGGCCGCCCGTGCTGGGCGACTGGACGGCCGAATTCGGGTACCGCGCGGGCCGCGAACTGCTCAACAGGGCCGACTTCACGGCGGTCTTCTGCTCGAACGACCTCACGGCGCTCGGGCTGCTGCACGCCTTCCGGGAGTCGGGCATCCGGGTGCCGGCCGACGTCAGCGTCGTGGGATTCGACGACATCCCGGAGGCAGCGCACTACTGGCCGCCCCTCACCACGATCCGCCAGGACTTCAACGAGGTGGGGCGGCGCGCGCTCGCCTTGCTGCTCGCCGAGCTGGGCTCCGGTGACGATCCGATCACGGAACTCATCAGACCCCAATTGGTGCTGCGTTCCTCGACCGGGGCACCAGGGTCGGGCGTTTGACACGGAACACCGGGAGGGTTAGCTTTGTCCGCAGCGTGTGAACGGTCACATGACCGGCTTCCCAGGGAAGTCGGCCGACAAAGATGTCGAGCATGGAGGAGAACGGTGACGAAGTCCCCCCTCGCGCCCACCCTCTCCAGGGGAGCGCGTCATGGCCGCTAACCCCAACATCCTCGAGATGCGCTCGATCAGCAAAGAGTTCCCCGGTGTCAAGGCGCTCGACGACGTCTCCATCGAGGTGGAGGCCGGCGAGATCCATGCGATCGTAGGCGAGAACGGCGCGGGCAAGTCGACGCTCATGAAGGTGCTGTCGGGGGTCTACCCCTACGGCAGCTACGAGGGCGACATCGTGTACCAGGGCGAGGTCGTGAAGTTCCGCGACATCCGCCAGAGCGAGGCCGCCGGCATCGCGATCATCCATCAGGAACTCGCGCTGATTCCCGAACTGACCATCACCGAGAACATGTTCCTCGGCAACGAACTCAACCGCGCCGGTGTCATCAATTGGCGAGAGGCCAAGAAGCAGGCCGCCGAGGTCCTGCACCGCGTGGGTCTACGCGACGACCCTGACACTCAGATCAAGAACATCGGCGTCGGCAAGCAGCAGCTGGTGGAGATCGCCAAGGCTCTGCACAAGTCGGTCAAGCTGCTCATCCTCGACGAGCCGACGGCCGCCCTGAACGAGAGCGACTCGCAGCACCTGCTCGACCTGATCGTCGGCCTCAAGGGCAAGGGCGTCAGCTCGATCATCATCAGCCACAAGCTCAACGAGATCGAGCAGGTCGCCGATTCGATCACCATCCTGCGCGATGGCAAGACGATCGAGACCCTGGATGTCGAGAAGCACGTCGTCGACGAAGACCGCATCATCCGCGGCATGGTCGGCCGCAGCCTCCAGAGCCGGTTCCCCGACCGCACCCCGCACATCGGCGAGGTGTTCTTCGAGGTCAGGAACTGGACTGTCCGCCACCCTCAGGTGCCCGACCGGCTGGTCTGCAAGGACGAGAGCTTCACGGTGCGACGCGGCGAGATCGTCGGGCTCGCCGGTCTCATGGGCGCGGGCCGCACCGAGCTCGCGATGAGCATATTCGGCCGCTCGTACGGCACCTTCGTCTCCGGTCGTCTGTTCAAGGACGGCGAGGAGATCGAGCTCAAGTCGGTCGCCGACGCGATCGCCCATGGACTCGCGTACGTGAGCGAGGACCGCAAAGTGCTCGGGCTCAACCTCCTCGACGACATCAAGACCTCGACCGTGGCGGCCAAGCTGAGCAAGATCTCTCGCGGCGGAGTGGTGAACAGCTTCAAGGAGCGCATCGCCGCCGAGGCCTTCCGCAAGTCGCTGCGCATCAAGACGCCGACGGTCGACGAGGGCGTCAACAAGCTCTCGGGCGGCAACCAGCAGAAGGTCGTCCTGAGCAAGTGGATGTTCACCGACCCCGACCTGCTCATCCTCGACGAGCCCACCCGGGGCATCGACGTCGGGGCCAAGTTCGAGATCTACGGCATCATCCAGCGGCTCGCGTCGGAGGGGAAGGGCGTCATCGTCATCTCCTCCGAACTGCCGGAGCTGCTCGGCATCTCCGACCGCATCTACACGATCTTCGAGGGCCAGATCACGGCCGACATCGAGGTCGCAGACGCCGACCCCGAGACCTTGATGCGCCACATGACGTCCACCCAGAAGAAGGTCACCCAGCGATGAGCGACACGTCGAGCACCCCCGCCCCCGAGAAGCAGGCGGCCGGATTCCACTTCCGCGACCTGACGAAGATGTTCGGGGGCTCGCAGTCCAGCGGCCGCCAATTCGGCATCCTGGGCGCGCTCGTCGTCATCATCGTGCTGTTCCAGGTCCTCACCAAGGGCAAGACGCTCGACCCGAACAACCTCATCAACATCGTCAACGGCAACTCGTACGTCCTCGTGCTGGCCATCGGCATGGTCATGGTGATCATCGCCGGTCATATCGACCTCTCGGTCGGATCGGTCGCCGCGTTCACCGGGATCATCGTCGCCGAGTCGATGTACTCCTGGCATTGGCCGTGGCCCGCTGCGATGCTGCTCGGTCTCGTGGTCGGAGCCGCCGTCGGCACCTGGCAGGGATTCTGGGTCGCCTATGTCGGCGTCCCCGCATTCATCGTGACCCTGGCAGGCATGCTGTTCTTCCGCGGAGCCAACCAGTTCGTCGGCAACTCGACCAGCATCCCGGTGCCTCAGGAGTTCACGTTCATCGGCGGCGGCTACCTTCCGGACCTCGTCGAGGGCGCCAGCTACAACTATCTGACACTGGCTCTCGGCCTGCTGGCCGGCATCGCGATCGTCTGGCAGGAGTGGCGCCTGCGCCGCACCCAGTCCGAGATGAACGCCGAAAAGGCACCGCTATGGGTCAGCCTCGTCAAGGTGGGCCTGTTGCTCGCGGTCGTGATCGCCGCAAGCTTCCTGTTCGCGGGTGGCCGTGCCGGCACCAGCTACCCGGTCGCCGGCATCATCCTGGGCGTCCTGGTGCTCGGCTACTCGTTCGTGACGAACAACACGATCATCGGCCGCCACATCTACGCGGTCGGCGGCAACTGGCGCGCAGCTCAACTCTCGGGCGTGAAGATCCAGCGCGTGAACTTCTTCGTCATGTGGAACATGTCGGTCATCGCGTCGCTCGCCGGCATGATGTGGATCGCCCGATCGCACGCCTCCGGTCCGGGTGACGGCGTCGGCTGGGAGCTCGACGCGATCGCCGCCGTCTTCATCGGTGGCGCCGCGGTCTCGGGCGGCATCGGAACCATCGTCGGATCGATCGTCGGTGGTCTCGTCATCGCGGTCCTCAACAACGGCCTCCAATTGCTCGGCGTCGGCGCCGACCTGGTGCAGATGATCAAGGGCCTCGTGCTGCTGGTCGCCGTGGGCATCGACGTGTACAGCAAACGGCAGGGCCGGCCGTCGATCCTCGGGCGCTTCACCTTCGGGCGCAGGCCGGGCGACCCGACCGAGACGCCCGAAGTGCTCCCGACCGATGTCGCGGCCGAATCGTCGCGAAGCGGAGCGACCTCCCCGAACTCATGATTCATTTCCCTCCCATCACCACCACCACCAACAGATAGAAAGAGATGCACATGCGCAAAATCGCATTGGCGACAATCGTCGTCGCCTCGTCCGCAGCACTCGTGCTCGCGGGCTGCTCGGGTCGCACCGACACGGGCGACGGTGACACCGCAGCCGGGTTCGCAGCCGACTCGGTCATCGGCGTCGCCCTGCCCGACAAGACCTCGGAGAACTGGGTGCTCGCGGGCGACCTGTTCACCAACGGCCTCGAGGACGCCGGCTACGAGGCCGACGTCCAGTACGCCCCGGCCAGCAACACGGTCGCCGAGCAGCAGAACCAGATCACCTCGATGATCACCAACGGCGCCAAGGTCATCATCATCGGTGCCAAGGACGGCTCGCAGCTCTCGGCTCAGGTCGAGGCCGCTCACGAGGCCGGCGCGGTCGTCATCGCGTACGACCGTCTCATCCTGAACACCGAGGCGATCGACTACTACCTCGCGTTCGACAACTACAAGGTCGGCCAGCTGCAGGGCGAGGCCCTGCTCACCGGTCTTGCGGAGCGCGTCGGCGACAAGACCGCGTGGAACATCGAGCTGTTCGCCGGTTCGCCCGACGACAACAACGCCGGAGTCTTCTTCGACGGCGCGCTGAGCGTCCTGCAGCCGAAGATCGACGATGGCACGCTCACGGTCGTCTCCGGACAGACCGCGTTCGAGCAGGTCTCGACCCAGGGCTGGCTCGCCGCCAACTCGCAGGCCCGCATGGACACCCTCCTCGCCGGCAACTACGCCGACAAGGACATCGACGGCGTCCTCGCCCCGAACGACAACCTCGCTCGCTCGATCCTGCAGTCGGCCGCCGACGCTGGTAAGGGCGTCCCGGTCGTCACGGGTCAGGACTCCGAGGTCGAGTCGGTCAAGTCGATCGTCGCCGGCGTGCAGTACATGACCATCTACAAGGACACCCGCTCGCTCGTCGCGGCTGCCATCGACATGGTCAACGAACTGCAGAAGGGCAACGACATCTCGGAGATCAACGACACCGAGACGTACGACAACGGCGTCAAGGTCGTCCCGTCGTACCTGCTCGCACCGGTCGTCGTGACGCAGGAGAACGCCGCTGAGGCGTACGCCAACAACCCCGACCTCTCCGCTCTCACGGGCGGCTAGGAAGTCGATCGCACCACCACCTGGAGCGCCCCGGTCGATTCGGCCGGGGCGCTCTGGTGTCCCTGCGGCGGGTCGCCCGGCATGCATAATGGGCGAGCAAGGGGAAGGGACGACGAGGGTGACGGATACCGTGGCGCGTCGTTCGCCGCCGAACATGCAAGACGTCGCGGAAGTCGCCGGGGTCTCGCATCAGACGGTGAGCCGCGTGCTCAACGGCTTCGAGAACATCCGGCCGGAGACCCGTGACCGCGTGCTCGCGGCGATCAGCCAGCTCGGTTACCGCCGGAATGCGGCAGCGCGCGTGCTCGCCACCAGCCGCACGCACGCGATCGGCGTACTCGCCCCCGCTGTGAGCGACTACGGCCCGACCAGCGCCGTGCAGGCCCTCGAGCGCGCGGCCCGCATCGCGGGCTACCACCCGCTCGTCACGACCACCCCGACCGATCGGGCGGCGGTCTTCTCCAGCCTCGGGTTCCTGCTCGACCAGGGCGTCGAGGCGCTCGTGGTGATCGCCCCGCACATCCGCGTCCTGGATGCGGTGCGCGAGCTCGAGCTGTCGCTGCCCATCGTCACGCTGCAGTCCACCGAGCTCGGCTCCGGCACGGGGATCTCCATCGACCAGCTCGAGGGCGCCCAGCTCGCGATGGCTCACCTGCTCGAACTGGGCCACCGTCGCATCCAGCACGTCGCCGGCCCTCTGGAGTTCTTCGAAGCCGCCGCCCGCCGCCACGGCTACGAGGCGACCCTCGCCGAGGCTGGCATCGCGCCGCTGCCGCTCTATGTGGGCGACTGGACGTCGGGGGCCGGCTATCGCGCGGCGGCCGCGATCTCCCCGGATGCCACGGCCGTCTTCTGCGGGAACGACCAGATGGCGCTGGGGCTGATCCACGGTCTTACCGACCGCGGACTCCGGGTGCCGGAGGACATCAGCGTGGTGGGGTTCGACAACGTGCCGGAGGCGGAGCACTACCTGCCGCCGCTGACGACGGTGAGCCAGGACTTCGCCCGGATCGGCGAGCTCGCCGTCGAGGTGCTGCTCGGGCAGATCGCCGGCGGCGAGCGGGCGCCGGTCCCGGCGATCGACCCGGTTCTCGTGGTCCGCGCGTCGACCGGCCCGCCCCGCGCCTGAGCCGCCCGCCCCGCAGGCGGCGTGCCGATCACGGTTCGGTCACGGATGGCCCGCGGACCGTCTCCCGACTTGACAGAGGCGCGAGTGTTAGCGCTAACATCGCCATTACGCGTTTCCATGTGAGCGCTAACACCCCCGACTTACTGACATCAGCACGGCGGCAAAGGAGCCCAGGTTGTCGACCACGACGCCCGCGAACCGCGATCTCGCGGAGAGCTACGTCATCGGTGTCGATTACGGCACCCTGTCCGGTCGCGCACTTGTGGTGCGGGTCTCCGACGGCGCTGAGCTCGGCTCGGCCGTCCACGACTACGAGCACGGCGTCATCGACACCACGCTCCCCGTCGGCGGCGCGACGCTTCCGCCCGAGTGGGCGCTCCAGGTGCCGGCCGACTACGTCAACGTGCTGAAGACCGCCGTCCCCGAAGCCATCGCGGCGGCGGGCATCGACCCGGCATCCGTCATCGGCATCGCCACCGACTTCACCGCATCCACCCCGCTGCCGGTCCTCGCCGACGGCACCCCGCTCTGTGAGCTGCCCGAGTTCGCCGGCCGTCCGCACGCCTACGTCAAGCTCTGGAAGCACCACGCCGCGCAGGGGCAGGCCGACCGCATCAACAGCCTCGCCCGCGAGCGCGCCGAATCATGGCTGCCGCGCTACGGCGGATTCATCTCGAGCGAGTGGGAGTTCGCCAAAGGCCTCCAGCTGCTCGAAGAGGACCCCGAGGTCTACGCCCGCACCGAGAAGTGGGTCGAGGCAGCCGACTGGATCGTCTGGCAGCTGAGCGGGCGCTACCTGCGCAACGCGTGCACCGCGGGCTACAAGGGCATCCTGCAGGACGGGGCGTACCCGAGCTCCGACTTCCTCGGCGCGCTCAACCCCGACTTCGCCGACTTCGCCGAGACCAAGGTCGCGCACGAGATCGGGCGGCTCGGCGCCGCGGCCGGCACGCTGACGGCCGAGGCGGCCGCCTGGACCGGCCTGCCCGAGGGCATCGCGGTCGCCGTCGGCAACGTCGACGCGCACGTCACGGCCCCGGCGGCGCAGGCCGTCGAGCCCGGCCAGATGCTCGCCATCATGGGCACCAGCACCTGCCACGTCATGAACGGCCAGCACCTCGCCGAGGTCCCCGGCATGTGCGGCGTGGTCGACGGCGGCATCGTCGATGGGCTGTGGGGGTACGAGGCCGGCCAGTCCGGCGTCGGCGACATCTTCGCCTGGTACGTCGAGAACCAGGTCCCGGCCCGCTATGAGCAGGATGCCGCGGCGGCCGGCAAGAGCATCCACCAGTACCTGACCGACCTGGCCTTCGAGGCCCCCGTCGGTGCGCACGGCCTGGTCGCGCTCGACTGGGTCAACGGCAACCGCTCGGTGCTCGTCAACACCGAGCTGAGCGGCTTGCTGATCGGCCAGACCCTCGCCACCCGCGCCGAAGAGGTCTACCGCGCGCTGCTCGAGTCGACGGCGTTCGGCACCCGCATGATCGTCGAGACGTTCGGAGCCAGCGGTGTGCCGGTGACCGAGTTCGTCGTCGCGGGCGGGCTGCTCAAGAACGCGACCCTGATGCAGTGCTACGCCGACGTCCTGCGCATGCCGATCTCGGTCATCGCGAGCGAGCAGGGCCCGGCGCTCGGTTCGGCGATCCACGCCGCCGTCGCCGCCGGGGCGTACCCGGATGTGCGCACCGCGGGCGCCGCGATGGGACGCGTCATCCGCGCCGCGTACACACCAGACACCGCGACGGCCGACGCCTACGACGCCCTCTACGTCGAGTACCGCGGACTGCACGACCACTTCGGCCGTGGCGGCGACGACGTCATGAAGCGGCTCAAGCAGATCCGCCGCGACGTCCTCGCGACCGACACCGTGCCCGAGCACGCAGAGCGGGAAGGGGTGCCGGCATGAGCCAGGCCGACATCGCCGCGCTCCGCGCCGACCTCGTCGCGCAGCACGCCACCCTCGTGCGCTACGGCCTCGTGGTGTGGACGGGCGGCAACGTCAGCGCTCGCGTCCCCGGCGAGGACCTCTTCCTCATCAAGCCCTCGGGCGTCGACTACGACGATCTCAGCGCCGACGACATGATCCTCTGCGACCTCGCCGGCGACGTCGTCAAGGGCGAGCGCTCACCCTCGAGCGACACCGCGGCGCACGCCTTCGTGTACCGCAGCATGCCGGCTATCGGCGGCGTCGTTCACACCCACTCGCCGTACGCCACGGCGTGGGCGGCCCGCGGCGAGGCGATCCCCTGCGTCATCACCGGGATGGCCGACGAGTTCGGCGGCGAGATCCCGGTCGGACCGTTCGCGATCATCGGCGACGACTCGATCGGCCGTGGCATCGTCGCGACGCTCGACGGGCACCGCAGCCGCGCGGTGCTCATGCAGAACCACGGCGTCTTCACGATCGGGCATGACGCCCGCGATGCCGTCAAGGCGGCCGTCATGTGCGAGGACGTCGCCCGCACCGTGCACCTCGCCCGGCAGCTCGGCGAGCCCATCGCCATCCCGCAGGAGAGCATCGACGCCCTCTTCGCGCGCTATCAGAACGTCTACGGTCAAGCCCCGCAAGGAGAACTCAGGTGACCCGTTCCATCGTCCCGAATCTCGCCGAATACACGGTGTGGTTCCTCACCGGCAGCCAGGGGCTGTACGGCGAAGAGACGCTGCGCCAGGTCGCCGAGCAGTCGAAGGCGGTCGCGAAGGGACTGCAGGATTCCTCCGACATCCCGGTCACCGTCGTGTGGAAGCCCGTGCTGACCGACAGCGACAGCATCCGCCGCGCCATGCTCGAAGCGAACGCCGACGACTCGGTCATCGGTCTTATCGCCTGGATGCACACCTTCAGCCCGGCGAAGATGTGGATCGCCGGCCTCGACGCCCTGCAGAAGCCTCTGCTGCACCTGCACACCCAGGCGAACGTCGAGCTGCCGTGGGCCGACATCGACTTCGACTTCATGAACCTGAACCAGGCCGCCCATGGCGACCGCGAGTTCGGCTACATCGAGTCGCGGCTCGGCATCCCGCGCACCACCGTCGTCGGCCACGTCAGCGACCCTGCAGTCACCGGCCGCGTGGGCAGCTGGACCCGTGCCGCCTCGGGCCGTGCCGCCACGCGCAGCATGAAGCTCGCCCGCTTCGGCGACAACATGCGCTACGTGGCCGTGACCGAGGGCGACAAGACCGAGGCTGAACTGCGGTTCGGCGTGCAGGTCAACACCTGGGGCGTCAACGAGCTGGCGGATGCAGTGCACGCCACCCAAGACGCCGACGTCGACAGCCTGGTCGCCGAGTACCTCGACAGCTACGACGTCGTCCCCGAGTTGCGGGCAGACGGCGACCGCCACGAGTCACTGCGCTACGGCGCCCGGATCGAGCTGGGGCTGCGGTCCTTCCTCGAAGCCGGCGGCTTCTCGGCGTTCACCACGAGTTTCGAAGACCTGGGATCGCTGAAGCAGCTTCCCGGTCTGGCGGTCCAGCGCTTGATGGCCGACGGCTACGGCTTCGGCGCGGAAGGCGACTGGAAGACGGCCGTGCTCGTCCGGACGGCCGCCGTCATGGGCGCCGGCCTCCCGGGCGGCGCGAGCCTCATGGAGGACTACACCTACCACCTCGAGCCGGGCAAGGAGCTCATCCTGGGTGCCCACATGCTCGAGGTCAGCCCGAGCCTGACGACCGCGAAGCCGAGCCTCGAGATCCACCCGCTCGGCATCGGCGGCAAGGACGACCCCGTGCGTCTCGTCTTCACGGCCGACCCCGGTCCGGCCATCGTGGTCGCGCTCAGCGACATGCGCGACAGGTTCCGCCTCGTCGCCAACGTCGTCGAGAACGTGGCGCTCCCCGCGCCCCTGCCGAAGCTCCCCGTCGGCCGTGCCGTCTGGAAGCCGTCCCCCGACTTCCAGACCTCTGCGGCCGCCTGGCTCACGGCCGGTGCCGCTCACCACACCGTGATGTCCACGCAGATCGGCGTCGAGGTGTTCCGCGACTTCGCGGCCATGTCGGGCGTCGAGCTCCTGGTGATCGACGACGACACCACCCTGGGCGGTTTCGAGCGCGAAGTGCGCTGGAACGCCGCCTACTATCGGCTGGCGAGGGGACTGTGATGCCCACACGCATGACGCCCTCGACCCGCCCCACAGACTTGCCGGGCGTTCCCGCCCGGACAGGTGTCCGGCTCTCATCGACGAAGCCGGGCAGGCACCAATCACCATCACGAAAGGAACCACAGTGAAGAAGACATCTCTTCTCGCGGTAGTTGCTGCCGGAGCGATGGCCCTCGGCCTCGCCGCGTGCGCACCTGCCAGCGACGGAGGCGGCGACGGAGGCAGCGAAGGCGGCCTCATCGGCGTCGCGATGCCGACCAAGTCGTCCGAGCGCTGGATCGCGGACGGCAATGCCCTCAAGGAGACCCTCGAGGACCAGGGATTCACCGTCGACCTGCAGTACGCAGAAGACGACATCCCCACCCAGGTCAGCCAGGTCGAGAACATGATCACCAAGGGCGCAAAGGCCCTGATCATCGCCGCGATCGACGGCACCACCCTGACGAACGTGCTCCAGGAAGCCGCTGACGGCGGCATCCCGGTCATCGCGTACGACCGTCTGATCCGCGACTCGGAGAACGTCGACTACTACGCGACGTTCGACAACTTCCTCGTGGGCCAGCAGCAGGCGTGGACCCTCCTGAACGGCCTCGGTCTGACCGAGCTCGACGGCACCCCCATCGAGGGTGCGCCGGCGGGCCCGTTCAACATCGAGCTGTTCGCCGGATCGCTCGACGACAACAACGCGTTCTTCTTCTTCAACGGCGCACTGGACGTGCTCCAGCCGCTGATCGATGATGGAACGCTCGTCGTCAAGTCGGGTCAGACCGACATCGAGCAGGCCGCAACCCTTCGCTGGGACGGCCAGGTCGCTCAGGCGCGCATGGAGAACCTCCTCACGTCGGCCTACTCGGACGGAAGCAAGGTCAACGCCGTGCTCTCGCCCTACGACGGCCTGTCGCGTGGAATCATCTCCGCTCTGACCGACGCCGGATACTCGGTGGGCGATGGCTGGCCGATCATCTCGGGCCAGGACGCCGAGGTCGACTCGGTCAAGGCGATCCTCTCGGGCGAGCAGTACGCCACCATCTTCAAGGACACGCGTGAACTCGCGAAGGTCGCGGCCGCCATGGCCGTCGCCGTCCTCGGAGGAGACGAGCCGGAGATCAACGACACCGAGACGTACGACAACGGCGTCAAGGTCGTTCCGTCGTACCTGCTCGGGCCGGTTCCGGTCACGAAGGACAACGTGAAGGAAGCCCTGGTTGACACGGGCTACTGGACCGCTGAGGAGCTCGGCCTCTAAGAGGTCGATCGCTTCACCGATCATCACAACAGTCGGTGGCGGGGAGAGCTTTCTCCCCGCCACCGGCAGTCCTCCATTACGCTCCGAAGAGGAGCAGCAAGACCAAGGAAGGTCGGCACCCCCGTGACAAACAACATCCTCGAGATGCGGTCGATCACGAAGACGTTCCCCGGCGTGAAGGCGCTGCAGAACGTCTCACTCGAGGTCGAGCGCGGCGAGATCCATGCGATCTGCGGCGAGAACGGCGCCGGAAAGTCGACGCTCATGAAAGTGCTCTCGGGTGTCTACCCGACAGGCACGTACGAGGGCGAGATCGTCTTCGAAGACGAGACCATGCACTTCCACAACCTGCGCGACAGCGAGGCGAAGGGCATCGTCATCATCCACCAGGAGCTGGCGCTCAGCCCCCACCTGTCGATCGCCGAGAACATCTTCCTCAACAACGAGGTCAGGGGCCCGATCGGCCTCATCGACTGGAACAAGACCAACCAGGAGGCGCAGAAGCTTCTCGCTCGCGTCGGCCTGAAGGACAACCCGACCACCAAGATCAAGCACATCGGCGTGGGCAAGCAGCAGCTGGTCGAGATCGCGAAGGCGCTCTCGAAGCGCGTGAAGCTCCTCATCCTCGATGAGCCCACAGCGGCCCTGAACGACGAGGACTCCGATCACCTGCTCGATCTGATCCTGCACCTCAAGGGCCAGGGGATCACGTCGATCATCATCAGCCACAAGCTCAACGAGATCAAGAAGATCGCCGACAGCGTGACGGTCATCCGTGACGGCAAGGCGATCGAGACGATCGACAAGGACGACGTCACGGAAGACCGCATCATCAAGGACATGGTCGGCCGCGATCTCGAGCACCGCTATCCGGAGCACACGCCGCACATCGGCGAGGAGGTGCTGCGCGTCGAGGACTGGACCGCGTACCACCCGCAGGATCCGAGCCGGCTCATGGTCGACAGCGTCGAGCTCAACGTACGCGCCGGCGAGATCGTCGGGATCGCGGGACTGATGGGCGCCGGGCGCACCGAGTTCGCGATGAGCCTCTTCGGGCGCAGCTACGGCACCCGGATCACCGGCAAGGTCTTCATGCACGGCAAGGAGGTCAAGACCCGCACGGTCGCCGAGGCGATCGACAACGGCATCGCCTACGTCACGGAAGATCGCAAGTACTACGGCCTGAACCTCATCGAGGACATCAAGCGCAACATCTCGATCGCATCGCTCAAGCCGATCACCCGCGCCGGGCTGGTCAGCGACGGCAAGGAGTTCCAGGTCGCCGAGCGTTTCCGCAAGGAGATGAACATCAAGGCGCCGAGCGTCATGTCGGTGACCGGCAAGCTCTCCGGCGGCAACCAGCAGAAGGTGGTGCTGTCGAAGTGGATCAACTCTGCTCCCGACGTGCTCATCCTCGACGAGCCGACCCGCGGCATCGACGTGGGGGCGAAGTACGAGATCTACAGCATCATCAACCAGCTCGCTGCGGAGGGGAAGGCGGTCATCGTCATCTCCTCCGAGCTGCCCGAGCTCATCGGCCTCTCGGATCGGATCTACACGATCGCCGAGGGGCGGCTCACCGCGGAGGTCTCCCGGGCCGACGCGACACAGGAG
>JBDSKH010000224.1:0-16891 GCA_039917005.1 Pseudolysinimonas sp. | reverse complement strand
GTCGTGGGCGACGGCGTGCTCTCGGTCGCGGTGTCGGGCTCCTCGACGGCGATGAGCACCTTCTGCATGATGAGGCCGCCGAGCGCGGCGAAGTCCTGGCGCATCGTGGTCAGGGGCGGGAAGAGGTAGGCCGCCTCGGGGACGTCGTCGAACCCGACGATGCTGACGTCCTCCGGCACGCGCAGCCCGCGGTCGCGCAGCGCCGACAGCAGTCCGATCGCCATGTGGTCGTTGGCGACGAAGACCGCCATGCCGGGCTCGACCCCGAGGCTGCCGGCGAGGTCGTAACCGCTCTGCGGCGACCAATCGCCGTGCGGGGGGTCGACGACCTCGAGTCGGTTGGCGGCGAGCTCGTCACGCCAGCCGCGCACCCGCTCGATCGCATCCGGGTACTCCGGCGGGCCGGCGAGATGCAGGATCGTGGTGTGCCCCAGCTCGACCAGGTGCCGTACCGCCGCGCGTGCGCCACGGTACTGGTCGATCGAGACGATGGAGGGCCCGCGTCGCGGCGTCGCGGCGACAGCGATCAGCGGGATCCCGAGATCGATTCCACGCACGGTCTCCAGCTCCGCGACATCGGAGACGATGAGGACGATCGCATCGACGCGCTGCCGGAGAAGCGCCTGCACGACAGACCGCACGTTGCCCGGGTCGGCGTCGAGCGAACTGACGGTGTCCACGCTGTAGCGCGACGCGCGAGCCGCGATGTTGAAGTGCATCGCGATCGAGTTGGAGCCGTAGTCCGGCCGGCCGGGGGAGATCAGGCCGATGGTACGGGTGCGCCGCGTGACGAGCGCTCGGGCCGCCGGGGAGGGGCTGTACCGCAGTTGCGAGATCGCACTCTCGACGCGAGCCCGCGTCGTCGGCCGCACGTTCGGCAGGTCGTTGAGCACGCGCGAGACGGTCTGATGCGAGACGCCGGCGAGGCGGGCGACATCGAAGATGTTGGCGGCCTTGGGGGTCGACTCGTCGGCCCGCGGCCGGTCCTCACTCGTCGTCATCGGGCTGGGTCACCATCGCCAGCAGGGAACGACTTTCGAGTTCGTCGGCGGGGATCGTCGCCACCACACGCCCGTCCCGCAGGACGGCGATGCGCGATGCCACCCGCAGAACCTCCTCGAGCTCAGACGATATGAAGATCACCGACATCCCGTTGTCAGCGAGTTCGCCGACGAGATTCTGCACCTCGACCTTAGCGCCGACATCGATGCCGCGAGTCGGCTCATCGAGCAGCAGCACGCGGGGCGAGAGCGCGAGCAGCCGAGCGATCAGAACCTTCTGCTGATTGCCGCCAGAGAGGGTCCAGGCGGGGGCTTCCGGCGACGTCGGGCGGATGCCGAGCGCCTCGATCCAGCTCGCCGCGAGCTCGCGCTGGCGCCGCATCCCGATTCGTCGCCAGATGCCGCGCTGCGACTGCAGGGCGAGCGTGATGTTCTCGCGCACCGTCAGCTGATCGATGATCCCCTCGGCCTTGCGGTTCTCGGACGAGTAGGCAATGCCGGCCGCGATGGCCTGCCGCGGCGTACGCGCCATGAGGCGCTTGCCGCGGAAGCTGATGGTGCCGGTGTCCGGATGGTCCACGCCGCTCAGGGCACGCGCGAGCTCGGTACGCCCTGACCCGAGCAGGCCGGCGAATCCGAGCACCTCGCCTTCGGCGATGGAGAGGTCGACTCCGCGCAACGGCCCTCGGCCGAGGTCGTGGGCTTCGAAGATCGGCGTCGCGGCCAGCAGTTCGGCGGTGTCCCGTGATCGCACCGTCAGATCCGCGGCGTCCTTGCCGAGCATCTTCTGCACCAGGTCGATGCGCAGCAGCTCGCCCGTGAGGTACTCACCGACCAGGGCGCCGTCACGCAGCACCGTCACGCGATCGCAGATCTCGTACACCTGGTCGAGGAAATGCGAGACGAACAGGATGGCGACGCCACGGTTCTTGAGGTCCCTGATCACCCGGAACAGCTCGGCGACCTCGTCGGCATCGAGGCTCGACGTCGGCTCGTCGAGCACGAGCACCCGCACATCGGTGGAGATCGCGCGCGCGATCGCGACCAGCTGCTGCACGGCGAGCGAATGCACGCCGAGCGGCGCGCTCGGATCGATGTCGAGCCCCAGGCCGCCGAGCACCTCGCCCGCTTCGCGCTGCATCCGGCGCCAGTCGATCGTGCCGTATCGCCGGGGTTCGCGTCCCAGCATGATGTTCTCGGCCACCGAGAGGTTCGGCAGCAGGTCGAGCTCCTGATAGACGGTCCGGATTCCGTGGCGCTGCGCGTCGATCGGTGACGTCATGTGCACCTCGGCCCCGTCGAGGTGGATGGTGCCCGCGTCGAGCGGGTGGGCTCCGGTGAGCGCGCGGATCAACGTCGACTTGCCGGCGCCGTTCTCGCCCATGAGCGAGTGCACCTCGCCGCCGTGCATCCGGAAGTCGACGTCGTCGAGCGCCGTCTCGTTGCCGAAGCGCACGGTCGCCCCGTGCATCTCGACCAACGGCGACGGTTCGCTCATCGTCACATTCTGCTCGTCTCGGGCTCGCCCCGGGTGATCAGCGCCGACTGGATCTC
This sequence comes from Pseudolysinimonas sp., assembly GCA_039917005.1. Lineage (GTDB taxonomy): Bacteria > Actinomycetota > Actinomycetes > Actinomycetales > Microbacteriaceae > JBDSKH01. The sequence continues at coordinate 14,336 of JBDSKH010000224.1, read as the reverse complement.
GCAACGATCGCGCGCTGGACCACCACGAAGATCAGCAGCAGGGCACCGATCGTGATGCGGGTCCAGGACTGTTCCGCACCGAGATACGAGATCGCGGTCTTGATCATGCCGTAGACGAAGACGCCGATCATCGAGCCGATCACGTATCCGCTGCCGCCCGTCAGCAGGGTGCCGCCGATGACGACAGCCGCGATGGTGTCGAGCTCGGTGCCGATGCCGTTGAGCGGATAGCCGGCGCCCTGGTACGCACTGAACACGACGCCCGCGAGTCCGGCGCACGTTCCGCTGATCACGTAGGCGAGCAGCTTGGTGCGCACGACCGGGAGGCCCATCAGGCGCGCGGACTGCTCGTTGCCGCCGATCGCGTAGATGGTGCGCCCGAACCGGGTGGAGTGCAGCACGATGGCGGCGGCCGCGACGACCAGCAGCGCGATGATCCCGGTCGGGGCCAGGAACCAGCCCTCGATGTAGAAGAGCTTCGTCTGCAGCCAGAGGATCGCCGGGTCCTCGATCTTGATCGACGACAGGCTCACCAGGAACGCGAGACCCCGCGCGGCGAACATTCCGGCGAGCGACGCGATGAACGGCTGAACGTCGAAGAACTGGATCAGCACACCGATGAGCAGCCCGATCGTTGCGCCGCCGATCAGCATGACGGGGATCACCAGGAAGGCGGGCACACCCTCGCTGAGCAGCCGGGCGCCCATGATCGCGGTGAAGGCGAGGACGGCGCCGACCGAGAGATCGATGCCCGCCGTCAGGATGACGAAGGTCATGCCGACCGCCAGGATCAGCAGGTACGCGTTGTCGAGCAGAAGCGACGACAGCACACGCGGCGTCAGGAAGTTGCCGAAGTAGGCCTGACCGCCGACGAGCAGGGCGATGAGGATCGCGAGAGCGGCCAGAACCGGGATCCACGACGCCCGGCGGGTGGTCAGGCGCTGCAGGCGCTCGGCGAGGCCGGCGGTCTGCGGCGGCGCCGTCTTGAGATCGGTCACGATGCCACCTCCGCGCGGTCGTGCGTATCGGAGTCGATCCGCGGGCGACGTCCGCCCACGAGGCTCTTGGCCCAGGTGCGGACCCTCCGCGACTGCACGAGCACGACAATGATGACCACCATGGCCAGGAACAGCGGGCTCACGGGAGGTGGCACGCCGAGGAAGGTGATGGTCGACTTGAGGGTCTGGATCGTGAAGACGCCGATCACGGTGCCCGCGATGCTGAACTTGCCGCCCATGAGAGAGGTGCCGCCGAGCACGACCGCGAGGATCGCATCCAGCTCGATGTACTGCCCGGCGGCGTTCGCGTCGGCCGCCATGATGTTGGAGCTGTACAGGATGCCGGCGATGCCCGCGAGCAGGCCGCTCGCCGCGTAGGCGCCCCAGATGATGCCGCGCGACCGGACCCCGGCCAACCTGCTGGCCTCGGGGTTGATGCCGACCGCCTCGGTGAGCACGCCGAGCGCCGTGCGACGCTCGATCAGCACGACCATCGCGATCGCGGCCACCGAGACGTAGAACGCGAACGGCAGCCCGGCGAAGTATCCCTGTGCCATGAACCGGTAGGGAGCGCTCGTCACCGTGGTGATGAACCCGCCCGTGATGAGCAGAGCGATGCCGCGCCCCGCGAGCATGAGCACGAGCGTGGCGATGATGGGCTGGATCCCGAGAACAGCGACGAGGAAGCCGTTCCAGGCTCCGAACGCGAGCGTCACGAGCACGCCGGTCGTGATCGCCAAGAACAGGGTCGTCGGGTCCTCGGGCGTGCCAGAGCCGTCGATGATCGTGAGGGCCACCGAACCGGAGACCGCCATCAGGGCGCCGACCGAGAGGTCGATGCCGCGGGTCGCGATGACGATCGTCATGCCGAGGGCGACGAGCATCAGCGGGGCGCTGTTGCGCAGGATGTCGATGAGAGACCCGTAGAGCTGGCCCTCGCGGATGGTGATCGACAGGAATGTCGGCCGCGAGATCGTGTTGATCAGGATCAGCACCACCAGAGCCGCGATCGGCAGCACCACCCGATGCGTGAGAAGTTGCTTCACCTTCATGAGACGCGCTCCCGGCCTTCCTGGGCGATGAAGTCGACGACGTCGTCGACGGTGCTGTCGTGGGATGAGAGTTCGCCGATCTTACGCCGGTCGCGCATCACGATAATGCGCTGGGCGAGCCGGACGACCTCTTCGAGCTCGGACGAGATGAAGATCACCGAGAGTCCCTGGCGGGCCAGCTCGACGACCTTGCGCTGGATGTCGGCCTTGGCACCGACATCGATGCCGCGCGTGGGCTCGTCGAGGATGAGCAGCTCGGGCGCGGTGGCCAGCCAGCGGGCGAGCAACACCTTCTGCTGATTGCCGCCGGAGAGGTTGCGGCTCAGGATGCCGGGGTCGGTGGGGCGGACACCGAGCGAGCTGATGTGCTCGGCGACGATCGCATCCTGCTCGCTGCGGCCGATCTTGCGCAGCCAGCCGCGACGCGCCTGGATGCCCAGGACGATGTTCTCGGCGACCGTGAGGTCACCGATGATGCCCTCCGCGCGGCGGTCCTCGGACGAGAAGGCGATGCGGTGATCGATCGCGTGACGGGGCGAGGTGAGTCGTGCGGTCTTGCCGCGCAGCTCGATCTTCCCGCTGTCCGCGTGGTCGGCACCGAAGAGCAGCCGGACGAGCTCGGTGCGCCCGGAGCCGAGCAGGCCCGCGATTCCGACCACCTCGCCGTCGTACACCTCGACGTCGGACGGCTCGAGCATGCCGCGCCGCCCGATCCCGGTCGCGGAGAGGAGGGGAACGCCGCCGCGATCGATCTCGCGATCGGCGGCTCGCGAGATGCTCTCGAGGTCGGCGAGTTCGCGGCCGAGCATCTGGGCAACCAGGTCGCCGCGGGTCAGGTCCTTCGCACGGGATTCGCCGACGAGCTTGCCGTTGCGCAGCACCGTGATGCGGTCGGAGATCTCGAACACCTGGTCGAGGAAGTGCGAGACGAAGAGGATGGCGACCCCGCGGTCGCGGAGGTCGCGGATGACGCCGAAGAGCTGCTCGACTTCGCCGCGGTCGAGGCTGGAGGTCGGCTCGTCGAGGACGAGGACGCGCGAATCGGTCACCATCGCCCTGCTGATCGCGACGAGCTGCTGGATGGCGATGGAGTGGTTTGCGAGCGTCATGCGGGTGTCGATGTGCAGCCCGAGATTGCCGAGGTGACGCTGCGCCTCGGCGTGCGTCGACTTCCAGTCGATGCGTCCTGTGCGGCGCACCTCGTGACCGAGCATGACGTTCTCGCCGACCGACAGGTTCTGGCAGAGGTTGACCTCTTGGTACACGGTCGAGATGCCGGCGGCCTGCGCATCGGCGGTGTTGGAGAAGACGCGGGTCTCACCACCGACGACGATCGTGCCGCCGTCGATCGGGTAGACGCCGGTCAGGGCCTTGATGAGCGTCGACTTGCCGGCGCCGTTCTCGCCCATGAGCGAGTGCACCTCGCCGGGGCGGAGGGTGAAATCGACGTTGTCCAGGGCCAGGACGCCCGGGAAGCGGACGGTGATCCCGCTCATCGCGGCGATCGGCGGGACTTCGGTGTCCGCGGTCATGGGGTATCTGTGCTCTTTCGATCCAGGGTGGAGTCCGCGGGGGGCGATGTTCTGCCCCCCGCGGACGTAGATCTGATCGGCGGGACTACTACCCCCGCCGGATTTCAGATCAGTAGAGGCGCTGGTCGATGACCTCGGCGGCCTTCTCGGGCGTGAAGTCCTCGTCCTGGACGTAGGTCTTCTTCTCCACGTCCTTGCCAGCGAGGACGTCCTTCACCAGACCGGCAGCCAGGTCACCGAGGAGCGGGTTGCACTCGACGATGTGGTTGATCTTCCCGTCGATGAGCGCGAGCATGCCGTCCTTGACCGCATCGATCGAGACGATCTGGATGTCGACGCCCGGAACGAGTCCGGCTGCCTCGATCGCGTCGATCGCGCCGAGGGCCATGTCGTCGTTGTGTGCGTACACGAGGTTGATGTCCGAGCCGTACTTCTGGATGAACCCTTCCATCACGGTCTTCCCGTCAGCGCGGGTGAAGTTACCCGTCTGCGAGTCGAGCGTGACGATCCCGGTTCCCTCGATCGACGACGCGAAGCCCTCGGCACGGTCGTTGGCCGGAGCCGACCCCGTGGTGCCCTCGAGCACGACCATGTTGGTCGGGGTGTCGCCGAAGGTGTCGGCCGCCCATGCTCCGGCGGTCTCGCCCTCCTTCTTGAAGTCCAGGCCGACCCATGCTGCGTACAGGTCGTCCGACGCGGTCACGGTGCGGTCTTCGAGGATGACGGGGATACCGGCTTCCTTGGCCTCACCGAGCACGTCGTCCCAGCCGTCTTCCACGATCGGCGCGATGACGATCGCGTCGACGCCCTGGTTGATGAAGCTGCGGACCGCGGCGATCTGCGCCTCGATCTTGTTGTCGGCCGCGTTGAAGACCAGCTTGAAGCCGTTCTCCTCGGAGAACGCCGTCTTCATGGACTCCGTGTTCGCTGCACGCCAGCCGCTCTCGGAACCGGTCTGGGCGAATCCGACGGTGATGATGCCGTCGTCTTCTCCGCCTCCGCCGCCTGCTCCGCCGCCGCCGGCACACCCGGTCATCGCGAGGGCGAGGGCACCCGCGATCGCAATGCCGCTGATGAGTTTCTTCATAAGTCCAAAACCTCTCTGTCTTGGCCCGGCGCCACTGCCGGAGCACATACACACGAAGGAACCCGGAGGGCTCCGTCGCACCGAATGTTAGCGCTCACAGTTGGGCCGGGCGCAACGCCTAGTCGATAACGGTTCGGTAACAGGATCGCCGGAGGTCAATAGATATAAGGGATGTGGGCCGGGCGATTTCGCGCTGAATCGCGGCCGGACACAGAAACGGGCCGCCGATTGTGAAGGCTAACAATTCGTCGGACGACCCAAAGGAGCGGTCCCAAGGGGGCCTGAACGGTCGAATCGGGGAGAATCGCGCATCGTTTCCCCACATGTTAGCGCTCACAACTGTCGTTGGGGAGGGTCGATTTCGCCATGCGGGAGGGTCACGCGGCGATTCCCGGCTCGGCGCGTGCCGGTAGGGACCGCGTTGCTTCGGCGCCGGCCGCCGCGATCCGGGGGCTGCCAACGGACCGTCGGGGGGTTAGCCCCAGGGCCGCCCCCGGAATCGCCGACCTAGCCTGAGGGCATGACGAACCGCACCGCACGCACCGTTCCCGCCCTGCTCCTCGCAGCAGCCCTGACCGCCTCCCTCGCCGGCTGCGTCTACCTGCCGCTCGGCGGCCCGCGCGTCACCGAGGACCGCGACATCGACGACGTCACGGCCGTCGTGCTGAAGACCGATGGAGACGTCGTGATCACGGTCGGCGACACCCCGTCGCTCACGATCAAGGCCCGGCCCGCCGCCATGGGCCTGCTGACCTCTGACAGCGAGGACGGCATCCTGACCCTCGGCGTCAACGGTCCGCACCTCGGACTGGGCGAGGTCGACTACGTGCTCACGGTGACGGAGATGTCCGACGTCCGCATCGAAGGCGCGGGCGATATCGACGTCGACTTCACCGGCGCCGACGACGTCACCGTCTCGATCCAGGGCTCCGGCGACATCGAGGGCGCCGGCATCGACGCGTCGAAGGTCACCAGCTCGATCGCCGGGTCCGGAGATATCCAGTTGACGGGCCGTGCCGACGAGCACACTCTCACGATCGACGGGTCGGGGAACTTCGACGGCCAGGACTTCGAAACGAAGCGCGCTCGGGTGTCGATCGCGGGATCCGGAGACATCGAGGTGAACGTGACCGACCACCTCGATGCCGACATCAGCGGCAGCGGCGAGATCCGCTACACGGGGGGGCGCCGAGGTCTCGAGTGACGTGTCCGGATCGGGCTCGATCCTTCAGGACGACTGACCCCGTAGTAGTGCCGAGTGGTGTCACTTCATCAATAAGTGACACCACTTTGGCTTGACATGACACCATAGGTGTGTCACGATGACGTCATGCAACTCGATCAGTACGTCGCCGAGCTTCAGCGCAACCTGGCCGTCGCCGCCGAAAGCGGTGGCGCCGATGTCCGCGCCGTCGCCGAGCGCCTGGCCGCGCCGCTCGACTCCGCGACCCGGCTGGTGCTGCTCGACGCCCTCTCCGCCGCGGCGGCGGAGATCACCCACGAGCTCTCGCCCGGGTCCGTCGATGTCCGCCTGCGCGGCCGCGATCCGGAGTTCGTCGTGAGCCTTCCGGCCGAGGCCGCCTACGCCGAGCCCGAGGCGTCACGCGGAGGCGCCGGTTACGACACGGAGGGCGCGAGCACCGCACGCACCACCCTCCGCATCCCGGACGCGCTCAAGGCGCGCGTCGAAGAGGCCGCCGCAGCCGACGGTCTCTCCGTGAACTCCTGGCTGGTGCGTGCCATCGCATCCGCCGTGGAACCCAAGAACCGCCGCTCGACCCAACGCGGAGCGAGCTCCGGCGACCATTACGCAGGCTGGGTGAGATAGCCCGCCTCGCGCACTGACCAGCTCCGGCAACCGCCGGGGCCGACCCGCCACGTCCTCGAACATCCTCGAAAGGGAGGCTGCAGCATGCCCGAATACCAGACCGACGGTCCCATCGACGTCGCCATCGACGTCGTCATGGGGCGAGTCGAGGTCACCGCCAGCGAGCGCACCGACGTCGACGTACGCGTCGAACCCAGCAATCCGAGCAAGAAGTCCGACGTGCGCGCTGCCGCGGAGACCGTCGTCGAGTACCTAGACGGCCGCGTCACCGTTGCTGCGCCGCGAAAATACAGCCGCCTCATCGGCCCCGGCAAGAGCGAGTCGGTGGATGTCACGATCGACGTGCCAAACGGCTCGAGGATCACCGCAGAGAACAGCTTTGGAAAGGTCGTCACGCACGGATCGCTCGGTGCGACGCGAATCAAATCGTCGTCCGGTGACGTCAGTGTCGAGCGGGCCGAGCACCTGGAGGTGCACGCCAGCAGCGGCGAGGTGGTCATCGGCCACCTCGACGGCGACCTGGAGCTCACCTCGGGCAACGGCGCGACGCGCATCGACTACTTGGGCGGGACCGCCGCGCTCAAGTCATCCAACGGCGACATCCACATCGGCGTGGCCGGCGGGGCGTTGACCGCGAAGCTCGCGAACGGTTCGATCGACATCCGCGAGGCGCTCGATTCGGTGACCGCCCGCAGCTCGTACGGCAAGATCCGCATCGACGAGGTGTCGTCCGGCGTCATCCAGCTCGATGCATCGTATGGAGAGGTTCTCGTCGGTATCCGTCACGGAGTCGCCGCCTGGCTCGACATCCAGTCGAAGAACGGCGTCGCGCGCAACGGGATGAGCGACGACGACGGGCCCTCCGGCAGCGAGGGAACCGTCGAGGTGCGGGTGCGCACGAACTACGGGGACATCACGGTCCAGCCCGCGGTCACGCGGTAGATCCGCCTTCCACACCTCAGGCCACCGGGCGAAGCCCGGCAGCCCGGACGAACACGCCCATTTCCACCCAGATCACAACGAAAGGAACAACACGATGACCAACGTCACCCCGGCGATCGACGTGCGCGGCCTGCGCAAGTCGTTCGGCAAGAAGCTGGTGCTCGACGGTGTCGACCTCAGCGTCGCCCGCGGAACGGTGTCGGCTCTGCTGGGCCCGAACGGCGCCGGCAAGACCACCGCCGTCAACATCCTGAGCACCCTGGTGCGGCCCGATGGCGGCACCGCGACAGTCGATGGATGCGACGTGGTGCGCGATCCGGACGGCGTGCGCGCCGCGATCGGCCTCACCGGCCAGTTCTCCGCCGTCGACAAGCTGCTCACCGGCGAGGAGAACCTCCTCCTCATGGCCCGGCTGCGTCACCTGCCGGCCAAGCTGGTCAAGGCTCGCGTGGCCGAACTGCTCGAGCAGTTCGACCTGGTCGAGGCGGCGCGCAAGTCGCTTCAGACCTACTCCGGCGGCATGCAGCGCCGGCTCGACCTGGCGATGACCCTGGTCGACACGCCGAGGATCATCTTCCTCGACGAGCCGACCACGGGGCTCGACCCGCGCAGCCGTCACACCATGTGGAACATCGTGCGCGACCTGGTCAGCCAGGGCACCACGGTGCTGCTCACCACCCAGTACCTCGACGAGGCCGACGAGCTCGCGGACCGCATCGCGGTGCTCGACGGCGGCAAGATCGTCGCCGAGGGCACCCCGGCCGAGCTCAAGCGGCTCGTCCCGGGCGGTCACATCCGGTTGCAGTTCGTCGATGCGACGGCACTGGATGGGGCGGCGGCATTGTTCACCGACTCCACCCGCAAGGACGAGGCGCTCGCCCTCGAGGTGCCGAACAGCGACGGGGTGCAGAACCTGCGACGCATGCTCGACCGCCTCGACAGCGCAGGCATCGAGGTCGCCGACCTCAGCATCCACACCCCCGACCTTGACGACGTGTTCTTCGCCCTCACGGGCAAGAAGCACCGGTCGGAGCTGGTCGACGCGAACGAAGGGAACCTCTCATGACCACCGCAACCGCCGACGCACCGGCATCCATCCGGCCCCAGCGCGGGCACGTTCTCGCGGACTCGCTGACGATGCTGCGCCGCAACCTGCTGCACATCGTCCGCTATCCGGGTCTGTCCATGTTCACGATCCTCGGCCCGGTGGTGATCCTGCTGCTGACGGTGTTCGTGTTCGGAGGCACCCTCGGTGCCGGGCTCCCCGGCGTCGATCCGGCCGGCGGACGCGACGCCTACCTGGCGTACGTCACGCCGGGCATCCTGCTGATCACGATCGCGGGCACCGCCAGCGGCGCGGCGATCACGGTCGCCATGGACATGACAGAGGGCATCACCGCGCGCTTCCGCACGATGGCGATCTCGCGGGCCTCGGTACTCGCCGGGCACGTGATCGGCAACACCATCCAGGCCATCATCGCCGTCGCGCTCGTGCTCGGCGTCGGGCTGCTCGTCGGTTTCCGCCCGACCGCCGGACCGGTCGAGTGGATCACCGCCGCCGGCCTGATCGTGCTCATCTCGTTCGCGATCAGCTGGGTCGGGATCGGCATGGGGATGCAGTCGAAGACGGTCGAGACAGCGAGCAACCTGCCCCTCATCCTGACGGTCCTTCCGCTGCTCGGGAGCGGGTTCGTCCCGACCGCGTCGATGCCCGCATGGCTCGAGTGGTTCGCGAAGTATCAGCCCTTCACGCCGTTCATCGAGAGCATCCGCTCGCTGCTGCTCGGCACGCCGGCCGGCCTGAACCCGCTGCTGGCGGTCGGCTGGGCCGTGGTGCTGACCGTCATCGGGTACGCCTGGTCGATGGCCATCTACAACCGCAAGTCGGTTCGCTGATCCGAACGCGTACGTCCCCCACCCGCGTGGCACCCGGGCGGGGGACTATCGCGCCGGGATCATGTGCCGGAGACTTCAGGAAGTGCGGTCGTCGGTGGGATGACCGCGCATTCCCGCGGAGGACGCATGCGCTCCAGAATCACCGCTGCTATCGCAGCTGTGGCTGCCGTCACTCTCGTTCTCGTCGGCTGCGCGGGGCTCACCGCCGACGCGGGCTCTGACCCGAACAACCCGAACCAGGTCGAGGTCTTCACCTGGTGGGCGTCCGGCAATGAGAAGACGAGCTTCAAAGAGCTGGTCGGCGTCTTCGCAGAGCAGTACCCCGACATCCAGTTCATCGACGCCTCGGTCCGTGGCAGCGGCGGCGCCCAGGCGCGAGCCGCGATCGCCGCCCGGCTCGAGTCGAACAACCCGCCCGACAGCTTCCAGGCCGCGGCCGGCGCCGGGCTCACCGACTACATCTCGGCCGGGCAGATCCAGGACCTCACGTCGTGGTACGCCGACAACGGCCTGAGCGAGGGCGTGTACCGCGCGGCCCTGCTCGAACTGCTCGGGGTCGACGGCAAGATCTACTCCGTCCCGAGCGAAATCCACCGCGTGAACGTCGTCTGGGCGAACACCCACCTGCTCGACGAGGCAGGGGTCGATTCCGCTGTCGCGCCCGCCAACATCGACGCCTGGATCGCCGACCTCGAGAGGGTGCGTGAGTCCGGTGTCGAGTACCCGCTGGCGCTCGGCAACGACTGGACCCAGGTGCAGCTGTTCGAGAACGTGCTCGTCTCCGACCTGGGCGCCGTTCTGTACCAGAACCTCTGGAAGAGCACCAAGAACTGGGAGGGCGACCGCCTGCGGACGGCCGTCGACCACTACTCCCAGCTGCTCGCCTACGTCGACCCGTCGTCGCTGAACCAGGAGTGGAACGAGGCGACCCAGACCGTGGTCGACGGCAAAGCCGCGTACGTGATCATGGCCGACTTCGCCCTCACCTCGTTCCAGCAGGCCGGCTATGCCTACGGCAAGCAGTACGTCGCCTTCCCGACGCCGGGAACCGTCGGCGTCTTCGACTTCCTGGCCGACTCGTTCACACTGCCGGTCGGCGCGGTGCACGAGAAGGCCGCGATGGAGTGGCTGCTGACCGTGAGCTCCGCGGAGGGGCAGAAGGCGCTGAGCCTCAAGAAGGGCTCGATCCCGGCACGCACCGACACGAACGCCGACGACTACCCGCCTTATCAGCAGACCGCCATCGCATCCCTTCAGCTCGACACCGTCGTGCCATCGATCGCGCATGGAGTCGCCGCGAATCCCTCGTGGACGAAGGCCATCACAACAGCCGTGGTGAAGTTCGCGGGCGATGGTCATCCCGAGGCGCTCGTCAACGCTCTGATCGCCGCTGCGCACAGCCAGCTCGACTAACCGACGGGGTTTCGCGGGGGACAAAACGAATCCCCCCTCCCTGGTGGCACCCCGAGGGGGACTACCTGCCCCGCACGCCTGCCGGGAGACTTCTCGCACTGCGGTTGTCGGTGGGATGGCCGCGTGGTTCATGGAGGAACCCGATGCGTCAGAGACTCACAGCCGCCATCGCGGCGGTGGCCGCGCTCGCCCTCGTGCTCGTCGGCTGCGCCGGCATCAGCTCCTCAGCGGGATCCGACCCGAACAACCCGAACCAGGTCGAGGCGATCACCTGGTGGACGTCCGGCACCGAGAAGACCGCTCTCTACGACCTCGTCGCGGTCTTCAAGCAGGACAACCCCGGACTTGAATTCGTCGATGCTTCCGTTGCGGGCGGGGGCGGCGAGAAGGCGCGCAAGGCGATCGCCGCGCGCCTGGGCACCGACAACCCGCCGGACACGTTCCAGACCGCGGCCGGCGCCGGGCTCACGGAGTACGTCGCCCACGGGGAGTTGCAGGATCTCACCAGCTTCTACCTCGAGAACGGACTGACCGACCACTACCGCACCGCGCTGCTCGACCTGCTGAGCGTCGACGGCAAGATCTACTCGGTGCCAAGCGGCATCAACCGGGTCAACGTGCTCTGGACGAACAACACCCTGCTCACGAATGCCGGGGTCGACCCCACGGTCGCGCCCGCGAACATCAGCGCGTGGATCGCCGACCTCGAGAAGGTGCGTGAGTCCGGTGTCGAGTACCCGCTGGCGCTCGGCAACGACTGGACCCAGGTGCAGCTGTTCGAGAACGTCCTGCTGTCCGACCTGGGCGGCGTGCTGTACCAGAACCTCTGGAAGAGCACCAAGAACTGGGAGGGCGCCGCCATCCGCACCGCCATCGACCACTACGGGCAGCTGCTCGACTACACCTCGCCGACGAGCTCGTCGATGGAGTGGGACGAAGCCACCACGAGCGTCATCGAGGGTGACGCGGCGTACGTGATCATGGCCGACTTCGCGCTGTCGTCATTCCAGCGTGTCGGCGGGACGACCGGCGGGCAGTTCTCCGCGATCCCGACGCCGGGAACCGTTGGCGTCTTCGACTTCCTCGCCGACTCGTTCACTCTGCCGGTCGGCGCCGTCCACGAGGGCGCGACGAAGCAGTGGCTGCTGACCGTGGGCTCGGCCGAGGGCCAGAAGGCGCTCAGCCTGGTGAAGGGGTCGATCCCGGCGCGCACCGACACCGTCCCCGAGGACTACCCGGCGTACCAGCAGGAAGCGATCGCCTCCCTGCAGCTCGACACCGTCGTGCCCTCGCTGGCGCACGGCGTCGCGGCGAACCCGCGGTGGACCAAGGCGATCACCGACGCCGTGGTGAAATTCGCCGGCGACGGGCATCCCGATGCCCTGGCGAACGCGCTCATCGCGGCCGCCCACAGCCAGCTCGACTAGCTGGGGGCGCTCAAAGCTGGGGGCGCTCAAGCGGAGGGCGCACGTCGCCCGCGCGCACATCCGCCGGGTCGAAATCCTCGAAGATCAGCCAGGTCTTCGTCGATCGCACCGACGGGATCGACTGCAGCTGCTCGAGCACGACCCTCCGCAGGTCGTGGTTGTCGCGCGCGCGCACCAGCAGCAGCAGGTCGACCTCGCCGCCGACGAGCGCGATGTGCACGACCTCGGGGATCTCGATGAGCCGCGCGCGTAGGTCCTGCCATGGTGCCTGGTCGACCGACAGCGTGACGTACGCCGATGAGTGCAGGCCTGCGAGCACCGGGTCGACGCGCGCACTGAAACCGGTGATCACGCCCGTTTCGACGAGCTTGTTCACGCGGGCGTAGGCGCTCGCCCGCGAGATGTGGGCTGCGCGGGCGACGGCGCTCATCGAGGCGCGCGCATCACGCTGCAGTTCGCTCAAGATGCGGTGGTCGATTTCGTCCAGTTCCATGCGGTTGCGCGCCTCCCGACCTTCGATTCGGTTGGACGGATACTCCGTCCCATGCGATTCTCGAAGCAATCCGTCTCGCCATGGTAGGCGCTGATGCGACCTATTGCCACGACATCCGATACTTGACTACCAGGTCGTCTACCTGGATAAGTCCATCGATGGAGATGTGATGTCCGCAGGCATGCTCCCGCGCGAGGTCCCCGTGCAGCTCATCGACGCCTCCGGGGCCGCGCACGCCGACGCCGCGTACAAGCTGCCGGCGAAGGATCGCCTGCTCGACGGATACCGTGCGCTCGTCGTCGGCCGGCGGGTCAACGACCAGTGCAACGCCCTCGTGCGCCAGGGCCGGCTCGCGGTGTATCCGTCGTCGCACGGCCAGGAGGCCTGCCAGGTCGCCGCGGTGATGGCGCTCGCCGAGCAGGATTGGATCTTCCCCACCTATCGCGACTCGGTCGCCGTGATCTCACGCGGCGTCCCCGCGGCCGACGCGATGGTGCTGCTGCGCGGCGATTGGCACAGCGGGTACGACCCCACGCGGTACCGGGTCGCGACCCAGTCGACGCCGCTCGCCACCCAGCTTCTGCACGCTGTCGGCTTCGCGCACGCCGCCAAGCTGAAGGGCGAGACCGGGAACGCAGACGGCACCGTCGTGCTCGCCATGTGCGGCGACGGTGCGACGAGCGAGGGCGACTTCCACGAGGCGATGAACTTCGCGGCGGTGTTCCACCTGCCCGTGGTGTTCTTCGTGCAGAACAACGGGTTCGCGATCTCGGTGCCGCTCTCGCGCCAGACGGCCGCGCCGTCGCTCGCGCACAAGGCCATCGGCTACGGCATGCCGGGGGAGCGTGTCGACGGCAACGACCTCGCTGCCCTGGTGTCGGTGCTCGACGCGGCGGTCGGCCGCGCCCGTACCGGTGGCGGCCCGACCCTCATCGAGGCGCACACCTACCGGATGCAGGCCCACACCAACGCCGACGATGACACCCGCTATCGCGAGCACGCGGACGTGCAAGCCTGGGTCGAGCGCGACCCGCTGACCCGGATGCGGGTCTTCCTGGCGGGCAAGAAGTGGTTGACCGCCGCGCGCGAGACCGAGTTCACCGAGGAGGCGGAGGCGGTCGCCGCGGAGCTGCGCCGCGTCATGAACCTGGAACCGGAACCCGACCCCGGAGACCTGTTCCGCTACGTGTACGCCGAGCCGACGGCCCAGCTCACCGAACAGTGGGACGGCCTCCGCGACGAGCTCGAACGCACGACCTCCGACGTGCAGGAGGGCGCCCCGTGACCCTGACCCAGGATGCGCCGGCGACCACGGCGCCGACCGCGCAGTCCCTGACGATGGCCGCGGCCATCACCCTCGCGCTCGCCGACGCGATGGAGTCCGACGACGCCGTCCTGGTCTTCGGCGAGGACGTCGGGGCGCTCGGCGGCGTGTTCCGCGTCACCGACGGCCTGCGCGCGCGATTCGGCGAGGACCGCTGCTTCGACACCCCGCTCGCCGAGGCCGGCATCGTCGGCACCGCCGTCGGCATGGCCATGAACGGCCTGATCCCGGTCGTCGAGATGCAGTTCGACGCGTTCGCGTACCCGGCGTTCGAGCAGGTGGTGTCGCACGTCGCGAAGATGGGGAACCGCACGAAGGGCGCCATGCGCCTGCCGATCGTGATC
>JBDSKH010000223.1:0-5161 GCA_039917005.1 Pseudolysinimonas sp. | reverse complement strand
GACATCCCCGACTGGGATGGCAAGACCTCGGTCGTCGCCACCGACAACTACGTGGGTGGCCAGCTGGCCGGCACGTGGCTGGCGGAGAACCTGCCCGAGGGCGCCACGATCGCCGTCCTGCAGGGCGTGCTCGGCAACCCGTCGCTCGACGACCGGGTCAACGGCATGCTCGACACGCTGGGTGACGCCGCCGAGGTCGTGGCGACGGTCCCGACCGACTGCGACCAGACCAAGGGTCTCGACGCCGGCCAGGACATCCTGACCGCGAACCCGGGTCTGACCGCGATGTATGCCGCCTGCAGCCCGTCGCTGATCGGTGCACTCGAGGCGGTCAAGTCGGCCGGTATCGAAGGGCTGATCGCTGTCGGATTCGACGCGGCGCCTGACGAGATCGCGGCGATCCTGGAGGGAACGGAGACGGCCACGGTCGCCCAGTTCCCGGCCAAGATGGGCAGCCTCGGAGTCCAGGCGGCGTTCGATGCCGCACTGGGCAACGACGTCGAACCGAACATCGACACCGGCACGGAGATCGTCACGAAGGACAACGCGGCCGACTTCCAGTAAGTCGCAGCGTGCGCCGACTGTAGACCCTCGGCGCAGAGGACGGCCCCGGATCATCACACGATCCGGGGCCGTCTTTCGCATGCTAACGGCGCGCGCGTCCGCTCGCCGGCGAGTCGACAGGTCTGTCTCCCCGTGGTTTGGGGGCGGATTCATACGATCAATCTGGCAAGAACGGCCCAAACTGCCCTCGTCGGCTGGCACAATGACGTATTCATCCGATGTTAGGGGGAGCCGTGTTCAACGACGAACGCCGCCAGCGCTCAACGGGATCGCGTCAGGGACGTCTGCTGGCGTCCGCTGCAATCCTGGCGGCGGTGCTCGCGGGTTGCGGAGCCCTCCCGGATGCCGCGGGATCCGACCCCAACAACGCGGACCAGGTCGAGGTCTTCAGCTGGTGGACGGCGGGAAGCGAGAAGCGGGGGTTCGACGCACTCATGGACGCCTTCGACTCGCAGAACCCCGGCATCCAGCTCATCGACGCGTCGGTGCGCAGCAGCGGCGGATCCGAGGCCCGCGCGGCGCTCGAATCGCGCCTCGACGGAGCGAACCCGCCGGACACCTTCCAGGCCGTGGCCGGCGCCGGGCTCTCCGACTACGTCGCGCGAGGACAGCTGCAGGACCTCACCGACTTCTACGCCTTGAACGACCTGGAGAGCGTCTACCGCGACAGCTTCCTGGACCTGCTGCGGGCCGACGGGAAGATCTACTCGGTACCCGTCGACATCCAGCGCGCGAACATCGTGTGGTCGAACTCCGGATTGCTCGGGGCCGCCGGCGTCGATCCCTCCACGGGACGCACGACGATCGACTACTGGATCACCGACCTGCAGAAGGTGCGCGATTCCGGTGTGGACTACCCGCTCGCGCTCGGTGCCGGCTGGACGCAGGTACAGCTCTTCGAGTCCGTCCTGATCGCGGATCTGGGTCCCGTCGTCTACAAGGACCTGTGGAAGAGCGCTGATGCCTGGCAGGGTGACGCGCTCCTGCGTGCGATCGACCACTATGGGCGCCTCCTGGACTTCGTCGATCCCGCATCGCGCTCCGAGGATGCGGCGGCGATCGTGCATCGCGTTGTCAACGGCGAGGCCGCCTACGTCGTGATGGTCGACAGCGCGGCGGTGGCATTCGCTCAGGCCGAGACGTCGGGGGACTGGCACTCCTACAACTACTGGCCGGTGCCGGGGACGAAGGGGATCTTCGACTTCTCCGTCGACTCGTTCACCCTGCCGGTCGGCGCCGCCCACGAGGCATCCGCGGAGGCGTGGCTGCTGAGCGTGAGTTCTGCGGAGGGCCAGCGGGCGCTCACGCTCGAGACGGGGTCGATCCCCGCGCGCATCGACACCGATGTGACCGACTACTCCGAGTACCAGCAGACGGCGATCGCGTCGCTCCAGGAGGACACCGTCGCGGCGTCGCTCGCCTACGGGGTCGCGGCCAGTCCGTCCTGGACCACGGCGATCACCGAGGCCATCGTGAAGTTCCGCGACGACCGGCATCCCGAGGCGCTTGCCAACTCGCTCATCTCCGCGGCGGAACGCGCGCTCGCCGGGTAGGCGCCAGACCCGGGGAGATTGCCCCTGGCGATTGACATCGCAGATCGTATACGATCGGTGGTGTGCTGGATGCAACCCGCCTCACCGAGATCGCCGACGAACTCGTCGTCGCCCGTCGCGATCGCGCGCAGGTGGCGCTGCTGACCACGCGCAATCCGGAGATGACGGTAGAGGACGCCTATGCCGTCCAGGGCCTCTGGGCCGAGCGGCAGACCGCCTCCGGCCGGACTCTCGTCGGCCGCAAGATCGGGCTGACCTCGAAGGTCATGCAGGTCGCCACCGGCATCACCGAGCCGGACTACGGCGTCATCTTCGACGACATGGTCTACGCGAGCGGTGACACGATCCCGTTCGATGCATTCACCAGCGTGCGGGTCGAGGTGGAGCTGGCCTTCGTGCTCGCCCGTCCGCTCGAGGGGGACGGGGTCACGGTCGACGATGTGCTCGCGGCCACCGACTACGCGGTGCCGGCACTCGAGATCCTCAGCTCCCGCATCCAGCTCGAGGGGCGGACGATCGTCGACACGATCTCGGACAACGCCGCCATGGGCGCCATGGTCGTCGGGGACACGCACACCGACCCGGCCACCATCGACCTGCCATGGGTCTCCGCGATCCTCCGCCGGAACGGTGACATCGAGGAGTCGGGCGTGGCGGCGGCCGTGCTCGACCACCCCGCCGCCGGCGTCGCCTGGCTCGCGGGCAAGCTCGCCCAGCACGGCGCCTCGCTGGCTGCCGGGGAGATCATCCTCGCCGGGTCGTTCACCCGGCCGATCTGGATCGAGCGCGGCGACGACGTGCTCGCCGACTACCGAGAACTGGGGACCATCGCATGCCGATTCGAATGACGCCCACGCTGCGCGACGAACTGGCCGCCGCATCCCGCCCCCTGGTCGGAATGTGGCTGTCGACCGGGAGCCCCCTGGTGGCCGAGCTCTGCGCGGGCAGCGGGCTCGACTGGGTGCTGATCGACGCGGAGCACGGACCCAACGACCTCACCTCGATCCTCCCGCAGCTGCAGGCGATCGCCGCATACCCGGTCACCGCTCTCGTGCGACCGCCGATCGGCGACGCCGTCCTGATCAAGCAGTACCTCGAGATCGGTGCGCAGAACCTGCTCATC
This sequence comes from Pseudolysinimonas sp., assembly GCA_039917005.1. Lineage (GTDB taxonomy): Bacteria > Actinomycetota > Actinomycetes > Actinomycetales > Microbacteriaceae > JBDSKH01. The sequence continues at coordinate 1,921 of JBDSKH010000223.1, read as the reverse complement.
CCGCTGTGTGACACGGCCGAGCATGCGACCGAACTGGTACGCGCCGTACGGTACCCACCGCAGGGGGTCCGCGGGGTGGGCAGCTCTCTCGGCCGCTCGTCGCGCTGGGGGCGCGTGGGCGACTACATGGCGAACGCCGGGGACGCCGGCTCGCTGTACCTGCAGATCGAGACGGCCGTCTCGGTCGGCAACGTCGAGGCCATCCTCGCGGTCGACGGTGTCGACGGCATCTTCGTCGGCCCTGCCGATCTGGCGGCATCGATGGGCCACCTGGGCGAATCGGGGCATCCGGATGTGGTGGCGGCCGTCGAGGGCTGCCTCGCTCTCGCGCGCGCGGCGGGCAAGCCGGCGGGCGTCTACGCCGCCGACCCGGAACTCGCCGACCGTTACATCACCGCCGGTGCCGCCTTCGTCTGCGTCGGCGCCGATGTGACGATCCTCGCCCGCGGCACCGAGGCGCTCGCCGCCCGCTTCATCGGACGGAGTGGCACATGAGCGACGTCATCGCCCGCCCCGGGAAGATCCTCGCCGTGCACCTGAACTTCCGCTCCCGCGCGGAGCAGCGCGGTCGCACGCCGGCCCATCCGTCGTACTTCCTCAAGCCGGCCTCGTCGGTCGCGGCGTCGGGCGACGCGCTCGAGCGCCCGGCCGGCACCGAGCTGCTGGCGTTCGAAGGGGAGATCGCGCTCATCATCGGCATCCGCGTCCGCCGCGTCACGGCCGAGGAGGGCTGGGCGGCGGTGTCGGGCGTCACGGCGTCGAACGACTTCGGCCTCTACGATCTGCGCGACGCCGACAAGGGATCCAACGTGCGGTCGAAGGGCGGCGACGGGTTCACCCCGCTCGGCCCCGAGGTCATCCCCGCCGCGGGACTCGACCCGGCCGCTCTGCGCGTCCGCACCTGGCTGAACGGCGAACTCGTGCAGGAGGGGACGACGGACACGCTCCTCTTCCCGTTCGGGCAACTCGTCGCCGACCTGTCGCAACTGCTCACCCTCGAGCCCGGCGATGTCATCCTGACCGGGACGCCCGCGGGTTCGTCGGTCGCCGTTCCGGGCGATGTCGTCGAGGTCGAGGTCGACGCCCCTTCGGCGAAGGGCACCCCGACGTCGGGGCGGCTCGTCACGCCGATCACCGAGGGAACCGCGCCGTTCGGCGACGTGGGTGCGAAGCCGGCCGCGAGCGATGCCCAGCGCATCGAGGCGTGGGGCGATGCGGCGGCGGCCGGTCTGCCGGCGGACACGCCGTCCCCGCTGAGCGACGAGCTGCGCGAGCAGCTCGGAAGCGTGAGCGTCGCGACCCTGAGCGTGCAGCTGCGCCAGCGTGGATACGATGACACCTCGATCGACGGCGTCGCGTCCCTGCGCCCCGGCGTCCGATTCGCCGGCACCGCCCGCACCCTGCGTTACGTCCCCTTCCGCCCCGACCTGTTCGCCGAGCACGGCGGCGGGTTCAACGCCCAGAAGCGCCTGTTCGACACGGTCGGGCCGGGCGAGGTCATCGTCATCGAGGCCCGCGGCGACGCGAGCGCGGGCACCGTCGGCGACGTCCTGGCGCTGCGCGCCCAGATACGCGGCGCCGCCGGGATCGTCACCGACGGCGCGGTGCGCGACGCGGATGTCGTCGGCGGCCTCGGCATCCCGACCTTCGCGCGCGGGGCTCACCCCGCGGTGCTCGGCCGCCGCCACATCCCGTGGGAAGCCGACGTGACCATCGCCTGCGGCGGCACCACGGTGCAGCCGGGCGACGTGATCGTCGGCGACGGCGACGGGGTCGTCGTGATCCCGCCGGCGATCGTCGCCGAGGTGGTGGCCGCCGCCGTCGTCCAGGAGCGCGAGGAGGCGTTCATCGCCCGGCAGGTCGCGGACGGCGCTTCGGTCGACGGACTCTTCCCGATGAACGCCGAGTGGCGGGCGCGCTT
>JBDSKH010000222.1:0-6242 GCA_039917005.1 Pseudolysinimonas sp. | reverse complement strand
CATGGCGCTGACGGGCGTGCGCGCGAGCTCGGCAAGCGCGTCATGCGCTATCGCGACGAGATCGGCTCGGGTGCCCATAGGAAGAGTATGTAGGGCGCTACTGACAAATAGCATTGCCTGATCAACGTCGGTTTAGAACGAGAGCGAGCGGTGCTTGAGAAGGAGAGGAGGGTGGGTGCAGTGCTGCGGGTGAATGGAGCGCCGGCCGGGGAGGAGCCGAGAGACCGACCTCACACCCCCGCGATGCGCCGATCCAGGTGCCGCTGCTCCGCGGGGTTGACCGCCAGCCCCCGCGCCGTCACGAACGAAGCCCGCGCCCCATCCCGATCGCCCGCCCGCGCCAGCATCTCGCCCCTCGACGCGTGGTAGAGGTGATACGACGCCAGCGCCGCCCCGAGCCCATCCAGCAGCGCGAGCCCCGCACGCGGTCCATCGGCCATCGCCACCGCGACGGCATGGTTCAGCGCGACCACGGGTGATGGCGCCACCTCGAGCAGCCGCACGTAGAGGTCGGCGATGAGCGTCCAGTCGGTGTCGGCCGGCGTCGCGGCGTTGGCGTGCTGCGATGCGATCAATGCCTGCAGCTGGAACGGCCCTGCGGGGTCGCGGCCCAGAACGCGCATCAGGATGCCGTTGGCCTCCGCGATGAGCGCCCCGTCCCAGCGCGACCGGTCCTGGTCGGCGAGCTGCACGATGTCGCCCGCTCCGTCCAGACGGGTGTCGAGCCGCGCGCGGTGGTACAGCTCGAGCGCCAGGAGTCCCTCCACCTCCGCGTTACCGGGCAAAAGCGATCGTGCGACGCCGGTCAGGCGCACCGCTTCATCCACGAGCGAGACGCGCACTGCATCCTGCGACTCACCGCGTGCGAGATAGCCCTCGTTGAACACGAGGTACAGCACCGTCAGCACGGCGTCGACCCGGGGCGAGAGGTCGGCGGGTATCGAGAGCGGGATACGCGCGTCACGGATATTGCGCTTCGCGCGCACGATGCGCTGGGCGAGCGTGGGCTCGGGCAGGAGGAACGCGGCGGCGATCTCCGAGGTCGTGAGACCCCCAAGGAGGCGCAGGGTGAGGGCGACCTGGGTGTCCTGATCCAGTGACGGATGGCAGCACAGCAGCATGAGCCGCAGCTGCTCGTCGCCGACCTCGGTCTCCTCCACGATCGGCACCTCCTCCTCACGCCGCAGTCGGCCTGCATCGGTCAGCTCAGGGGCCGCCGCCCGGACTCGCCGATCGGCCGAAGCCGTCCGGCGCAGGCGGTCGATCGCCCGGTTGTAGGCGACCCGGTAAAGCCAGCCGGCGGGATTGTCCGGGATGCCGTCGGCCGGCCAGCTCTCCACGGCCTGCACCAGCGCGTCTTGCACACAATCGTCTGCGAGGTCGACGTCGCCGAACCGCCCGGCGAGGAGAGCGAGCACCTGCCCACTCTCCTCGCGTGCGAGCCTCGTCAGCGCGTCGGCGACCGCCATCGATTCAGTTGACGAACTGCGGGTTTCCGGCTGCGTCCGGCATCATCGACACGGGTCGCACCTCGATGGACCCGTCGCCTGCCGGGACCTTCTTCGCCCACTCGAGCGCGGCATCCAGGTCGGCGACGTCGATCAGGTAGTACCCGGCGAACTGCTCCTTTGTCTCGGCGAACGGCCCGTCGACGATGGAGTTGACGCCGGCGACCTGCCGGACCGTAGTCGCCGTGCTCGTCGGCTGGAGACTCGCTCCGCTGACGAGCGCTCCGCTCTGCATGATCTCCCGGGTGAAGTCGCCCCAGGCCCGGATGCTCGCGTCGAACGCGGGCTCGCCCGGCTGCGGCCCGGGAATGGTTTCATCCTGCGTGATGATCAGCAAGTACTGCATGGCGTGTTCTCCTTAGCCCAGTAGACCGATAATGACAGCCATCACGAGCACGGTGACGAGTTCGTACGCCGCCGTGATGAACCAGATCCCGATCGGGCGGCTCTCGAAGAGCTCGTGCACGAGGATCCGCGATGCGGTGAACCCAGCCCACAGCAGCGCGGCGGTGAGCAGAGCGGCACCGAGATACGGGGTTCCGAACTGCTCGGACGCGACGTACGTCGCCCCGGCCAGCACGATCGCGGTGACGACCGACGCCAGGAACGACCCGAGATACGCCGCGACGCGGCTCTTGGGCTTGTTCGGGTCGGCGCCGGTGAGTGCCTGCCAGCGGTTGCCCATGACCTTCGGCAGATACCAGAGTGTACCGACGAGCATGGTGCTGAGCGCGGCGAGGGCCACCGCGAGCCAGTTGATGTGGAGGTCCACTGTGCTGCCTTCCGGCGGGGCCCATCCCCGCCTCCTGCCTGGATGACGCAGCGGCCCGCGCGGATCGACAGGTCAGGTAGAAGATTTCTTTGCGATTTTAGAGGCGGCCCGAACGGCATCCTGCTCGAGTTCTTCGGCTGGAGTCGGGGCTGTGCCGCCGTCCTCCGCTGGCTGCCACCACGCACCCGCCCCGTCATCCGGATACCCCGCCTGCAACTCATCGGTGAGACGCTGCAACTCGCTCTGCAGCCGCCGGCTGACCGCCCGCGCGTCGTCGCCGGCCCTGACCGGGATCGGTGCCCCGATCGACACGTGCACCGGCACCCCGAAGCGGTCCCGGAACCGTGACTTCACCTGCTTCGCCAGCAACCGCTGCCCGCCCCACACCGCGATCGGGATCAGCGGCACGCCCGCGCTCTGCGCCAACCGCACGGCGCCGGTCTTGAGCGGCCGCACCTGGAACGCGCGGCTCACGGTCCCCTCCGGGAACACCCCGATCAGCTCGCCGCGCCGCAGGGCCGCGATCGCTTCATCGAAGGCGCCTGCCCCCGCCGCGCGGTCGACCGGGATGTGCTTCATTCCTCGCATCAACGATCCGAGCGGCCAGCCCTTGAAAGCGGCCTTCTTCGCCATGAACCGGATGTGGCGGCGGTTGTGCAGGTACGTGATCCATTCGACGAGGGCGAATTCGAGATACCCGAAGTGGGTGATCGCGAGCACCGCGCCCCCCGTGTCGGGAAGGTTGTCGGCGCCATGCACCTCGCGACGCACGCGCAGCATCCCGAACATGGCGCGCCCGGCGGCGATGGCGCCGACGTAGACCGGTTCAACGGCCATCAGCGTGCCAGGTAGAACACGAGAAGGAAGACCCCGAATCCGACGAGCATCAACAGCGCCGTGAGCCCGAGGGTGAGGATCAACACGAGCCCCACCTTCGACCTGCCGCCGAAGAAACCCATGCGCAGGCGCGAACCCTCCGCGATCGCCGCAGGGTCGCGCGCGTTCGCGTACAGGTCGGTGCGCGTGATCGCCTTCGCACCGACGACGTGCCGGATGCGATCGAGACGACGCCAGAGGGTCCCGTTCGAGAGGTCCCAGCCGCCGCGCGCGTAGACGAAGAACCGGTCGTCGACGATCTCGACGTCGAAGTCGCCGGTCTCGTCGATGAGCAGCGCCATCAGGTCGGGCGTGAAGATGTAGAGCGCGTCGCGCTCGTATCCCTTCGGGCAGTAGAGCGCGAAGTGGTCGTCGAAGTCGCCCTCGAGACTGAGTCGCTGGCCCCCGGCGATCGGCATCGGCAGGTTCGAATAGCGGCCGTCGTCGTTTCGCGACGCGTCGAGCACGAACTGCGGGAGCTGCCGCTCGAGGCGCACGGCGAGGTACCCGACGCTCATGACCTCGTTGGTGGTGAACGACATGCGCACGGCGCTGCCGGTTCCCGACCAGTCCTGGCCGCCTCCGACCATGCCGGTGATGACGCCGACCTCGACCGCGGGCCCGGAGGCCCCGATCTGACCGGATTCCATGGTGAAGCGATCGGCGACGGTGGCGTCCTGCAGGTACTCGAAGATCGACCCGCGATAGGCGGGAGCGAGCGCGGACGGCTCGTACCGCCATCCATTCGCCGCTGCGAACGCCGCCTTGTCGGGGAGCGCCGCCGTATCGATCTCTGCGACCATCCCCTCACTATGAGGCACCGGCACGGCGCGCGATAGCCTGCCGGGGTGCCCGCAGATGTGAAGATCCGACCCGTTACCGCCGCCGACCGGGAGGCGTGGGCGCCGCTCTGGGATGGATACAACGCGTTCTACGAACGTCAGGGCCCGACGGCTCTGCCGCCCGAGATCAGCGATGTGACCTGGGCGCGATTCCTCGACTCGGACGAGCCCGTACACGCCCTCGTCGCCGAGCTCGACGGGCGCCTCGTGGGCCTCGTGCACTATCTCTTCCATCGCAGCACGACCAGCATCCCGCTCGTCGTGTACCTGCAAGACCTCTTCACCGCGGAATCCGCACGCGGCGCCGGCGTCGGCCGTGCCCTCATCGAGGCCGTGTATACGGCAGCCCGCGACGCCGGCGTAGAGCGCGTCTATTGGCACACGCATGAGACCAACGCCACCGCGCGAGCGCTGTACAACACGCTCGCCGACGACTCCGGTTTCGTGGTGTACCGCCAGACGGTGTGAGGCGTTCTCGCGGTTTTCGTCGGCGAGAATAGACGGATGTTCCGCCATCACCCGATCCTCACGGTGGTGACATTCGTGTACCTGGGCGTCGTCGGATGGATCACCCTGGGTCCGCAGCCCCTCGACGAGGGCGCCGACAGCCTGGTCTGGCGGCTGCTGCATTTCTTCAGCCGGTTCTCCGCGACAGACTGGGTCACCTACTCGCTGCTCGAGTTCTGGGCGAACGTGGCGATGTTCGTGCCGGTCGGCCTCTTCTTCGTCCTGCTGCTCGGTCGCCGGCGGTGGTGGCTCGCCATCGGGCTCGGCATCCTGTTGACCTGCGCGATCGAGTTCGTGCAGATGTTCCTTCCGGATCGCGTGAGCGACCCCCGCGACATCGTCGCCAACTCGGTGGGTGCGCTCGTCGGCGTCGTGATCGCGCTCGTCGTGACCTGGCCGGCCGCGGTGCGGCGCGCACGCGAGCGGCGGCTGGAGGCGCGCACGGCCTAGCCACCGGTGTGCGGTTGGCCCGCTCGGTGGGTCGGCCGCTGATGCCAGGCTGAGGGCATGACCCCGCGCCACACACTGCTGGCGTTGCTGGTCGTCGTGATCTGGGGCGTCAATTTCCTCGCCATCGATTTCGGGCTCGAGGACGTGCCGCCGCTCCTGTTCTTGGCGCTGCGGTTCGTCGCGGTGGCGATCCCGGCCGTCTTCATCCTGAAGCCGCCGGACATCGGCTGGCGCAACATCCTGCTCATCGGGTCGTTCATCAGCCTCGCCCAGTTCTCGCTGCTCTACATCGCCCTCACGCTCGGGATGCCGCCCGGCCTCGCGTCGCTGCTGCACCAGTCGCAGGTGGTGTTGACCGTGATCGTGTCCGCGATCGCGTTGCGCGAGCGCCCGACGCGGCGTCAGGCGATCGGCATCGCTGTCGGGATGACGGGGTTGGCCGTCGTGGTGATCGGGCACGGGCAGGCGGCGCCCTGGTTGCCGGTCGTGATCCTGCTGCTCGGCTCGCTGTCGTGGGCGATCGGCAACGTGATCACCCGCAAGGTGAAAGCCACGGGCTCGGTGTCGCTCGTCGTCTGGTCGGGGCTGGTCGTGCCGATCACGGCCTTCCTGCTGTCGTTGCTGTTCGACGGCCCGCCGGTCGTGTTCGATGCGCTCGCACATTTGTCGTGGCAGGCGATCCTGTCGACGGTCTACACGGCGGGGGTCTCTTCGCTGGTCGGCTACGGGATCTGGAACTTCCTGCTCGCGCGGTATCCGACCAGCGCCGTGGTGCCGTTCTCGCTGCTGATCCCGATCGTCGGCATTCTGGCGGCGTGGATCGCGATCAACGAGCAGCCGACGCTGACCGAGGTGATCGGGGGAGCGGTGATGCTCGTGGGGCTCGCGATCGCGGTGATCGTGTGGGGGCGGCGGGCGGCGCCGCTGCCCGGCAGCTAGCCCTCGGCCGCCTGTCGCTCGCGGAAGGCGACCATGTTCATCCGGTTGCCGCAGCGAACGCTGCAGAAGCGCTTGGATCCGTTGCGCGACATGTCGACGAAGAGGCCCTCGCAGTTGTCGGCCCCGCAGACTCTCATGCGCCCCTTCTCGCCGGTGCGGATGACATCGACGAGAGCGAGAGCGATCTCGACCCGCACGCGCTCGGCGAAGGGTGCATCGGGTTCTGTCCCGTGCAGGTGCCAGTCGAAGTCGTCATGCCGGGCAAGGTGGGGGAGCGCGCGGGCATCGGCCAGCATCTTGTTGACGATGACGACGGCCTCGTCGGTCGGCTGAGTCCAGAGGGCGGGA
>JBDSKH010000221.1:0-10609 GCA_039917005.1 Pseudolysinimonas sp. | reverse complement strand
GAGATGACGAGCCTGTCGCTTCCGAAGATCGGCCAGCTGTTCGGCAACCGCGATCACACGACCGTGATGTACGCCAACAAGAAGATCAGCGAGCTCATGAAGGAGCGACGCTCGATCTACAACCAGGTCACCGAGCTCACGAGCCGCATCAAGCAGAACCAGCGCTACAACAAGATGTAGTTCCCACGTGCGAGGACACGCACGGTCTACCCCCGTTCGGGGGAGTGGACAAACCGGGTGCCCTCATCACGATTGCACATGGTGTGGACAACTTGTGGATAACTTCTGAGACCGGGGGACTGCTGTTGACAACCGACCCTCATCCTGTGGACTCCCTCCGGCCGTCGATTTCGCTCTGCACCGGTACCCCACCGACTTTCGTCGCCCGCCCACATCTCACACGCGTGTAGTTCCCCGCGAATGACAGGGGTCCGTGCGATTCTCCACAGATTCCACAGGCGTTAACACGATTAACAGTCCTTCTCCTATTCGATCGTCCACAACCTCATGCCACTCGCGTCCGTCCGGGGCATACGGGCGGGGTCCGGCTCTTCCCTGTGCCAGGATCGGGTGAAAGTATTGACGCCCCAGGCCCAGCCAGACGAGAGGAGGCCCGCGTGAAGTTCAACGTCAACCGGGATGTTTTCAGCGAGGCCGTGTCTTTCGCCGTGAAGCTGCTCCCCCAGCGCACGACCCAGCCGATCCTGAGTGGCGTTCTTCTCGAGGCCACCGATGGCGCCCTGATCTTGTCGTCGTTCGATTACGAGGTCTCGTCGCGTACCGAGATCGCGGCCGACGTCGATGAGCCCGGAACCGCTCTCGTCTCCGGCCGTCTCCTCGCCGACATCGCCAGCCGGCTGCCTTCCGCGCCCGTGCAGTTCTCGACCGAAGACGGCAAGATCGTCGTCAGCTGCGGATCCGCGCGCTTCACGCTGCTGAGCATGCCGGTCGAGGAGTATCCGACGCTTCCTCAGGTCGACGAGCGCACCGGAGTGCTGCCGGCCGAGGATTTCGCCAACGCCGTCGCCCAGGTCGCCGTCGCGGCATCACGTGACGATGTGACCCCCGTGATCACCGGCGTGCAATTCGAGGTGGGCGAGAACAGCCTGTCGCTGGTCGCGACCGATCGATACCGGGTGGCGGTCCGCGACATCGACTGGGATGCCGGCAACACCACGGCTGCAGGAACGACCGCCCTGATCCCCGCCCGCACGCTTGCAGAGGTCGGCAAGACGTTCGGTCATTCGGGAACCGTCGCGGTGTCGATCGTCCGCAGCGACGAGCGCGAGCTGATCGCCTTCAGCGCCGACAAGCGCACGGTGACCTCCTTGCTGATCAAGGGAAACTTCCCCCCTGTGAAGAGGTTGTTCCCCGAGACGGTCGACAACTACGCCGTTCTCAACACCGCGGACCTGATGGAAGCGACACGGCGCGTCTCCCTCGTGCTCGAGCGCGAGGCCGCCCTGCGGTTCACGTTCTCGATCGAAGGACTGACCCTGGAGGCCGCCGGATCCGAGCAGGCCCAGGCATCGGAGACGATCGAGGCCCACCTCCACGGTGAGGACACCGTCGTATCCCTCAAGCCGTCGTTCCTGCTCGACGGACTCGGCGCCGTCCATTCCGAATTCGTGCGGATCTCGTTCACCAAGACCGAGAACCCCAACAAGCCCGGACCCGTGCTCATCACCAGCCAGTCGTCGAAAGACCAGCCGGGCGCCGATAACTACAAGTACCTGCTGCAGCCCAACCTGCTGCTGCGCTGATCGGGGAGGCAGCGGTGGTCGCCGCGAAAAAGGTCCATGTCGGCCTGGTCGGGCTCGGCAAGATGGGCAACAACATGCGCGGCCGCATGCGCAAAGCCGGTCTCACGGTCACCGGGTACGACCCGAATCCCGCGGTCACCGACGTTCCGGATCTCGAGGGACTCGTCGCGGCCCTTCCTGCGCCTCGCGTCGTCTGGGTCATGGTCCCGTCCGGGCCGATCACCACGAGCGTGATCACCGACCTCGCCGGTGTGCTCGCCAAGGGCGACCTGGTCATCGACGGCGGCAACTCGAGATTCACCGATGACACGGTTCACTCCGCACTCCTCGCCGAGAAGGGCATCCGATTCGCCGACTGCGGCGTCTCCGGCGGGGTCTGGGGACTCAAGAACGGCTACGGGCTCATGGCCGGCGGCGAGAAGCGCGACATCACGCGTGCGATGCCGATCTTCGACGCGCTCCGGCCGGCGGGGCCGAGGGCCGAGGGATTCGTGCACGCCGGCGCGGTCGGCGCGGGGCACTACGCGAAGATGGTCCACAACGGCATCGAGTACGCGCAGATGCAGGCACTCGGTGAGGGATATGAGCTGCTCGACGCACGCAGCGATCTCATCCACGACGTCACGGGTGTCTTCAAGGCATGGCAGCGCGGAACCGTCGTGCGCAGCTGGTTGCTCGAACTGCTCGTGAAGGCACTCGAAGAAGATCCCGAACTGAAAGACATCGAGGGCTACGTGGAGGATTCGGGCGAAGGCCGCTGGACGGTCATCGACGCCCTGGATCACGCGGTCCCGGTGCCGACCATCAGCGCCTCGATCTTCGCGCGCTTCGTCTCCCGCCAGAAGGACTCCCCGGCGATGAAGGCCGTCGCCGCACTGCGGAAGCAGTTCGGCGGGCACGCCGTCCGCAAGGCCTGAGCCGCGCCGATGAGCGTGCGGATGGCTGCGTCTTCCAGATGAGCGAGCTGTCGTGATCGTCGCCCAGCTCAGCCTCGCCGACTTCCGCAACTACGAGGTGCTCGAAGTGGCCCTCGTCCCGGGGCCGAACGTGTTCGTCGGCTCCAACGGGCAGGGCAAGACGAATCTCGTCGAGGCGATCGCGTACCTGAGCACCCTCGGGTCGCACCGTGTCTCGACCGACCAGGCCCTCATCCGGAGCGGGTCGGACGCGGCGATCGTCCGTGCCCGGTTGGAGCACGATGGCCGCGACGTCCTGCTCGAGGTGCAGCTGAACCGCACCGGCGCGAACCGCGCACAGGTGAACCGGGTCCCGGTGAAGCCGCGCGAGTTGCCGCGGCACATCGCGACCGTGCTGTTCGCCCCGGAGGATCTCGCGCTCGTCAGGGGCGAGCCGTCCGGCCGGCGCCGCTTCCTCGACCAGCTGCTGATGCAGCTCTCGCCTCGCTTCGCCGGTGTGCTCGCCGATTACGACAGGGTGCTGCGTCAGCGCAACAGCCTGCTGAAATCGGCGCGCGGAGCCCGGGTCGCGGACAGCCAGCTGTCGACCCTCGACCTGTGGGACGAGCGGCTCGTCGAGCTGGGGTCGGCGATCATCGACGGGCGGGCCGAACTCGTCGACCGGCTGCGACCACGGGTGGCCGAGGCGTACCAGGGGATCGCGGGTCCGGAGCACCGCGCCGATCTCGTCGTCGAGCTCACGACGCGCGGATCGCAGCCCGAGGACGGAGATGACGTAGCGAGCGCGGAAATCGCGACCGGCTCCGCCGGAACGGACACCGCCGGCGACTTCCGGGCGGCGCTGGGGCGGGTGCGGCGGGCGGAACTCGATCGCGGGCTGAGCCTGGTCGGGCCGCATCGCGATGACCTGCTGCTCGTCCTGAACGACCTGCCGGCGCGCGGCTATGCCAGCCACGGAGAATCCTGGTCGTTCGCGCTCTCGCTCAAGCTGGCATCCGCGGCTCTGCTCCGGGCGGAATCGCAGATCGGCGATCCCGTCGTGGTCCTGGATGACGTGTTCGCCGAGCTGGACGAGTCGCGACGCGCTCAACTCGCCGCCGCCATCGGGGACTACGAGCAGGTGCTCATCACCGCCGCCGTGCTCGGTGACGTCCCTCCCGGGCTGGCGGGGCACACTGTTCACATCAGAGCAGGCGCGATTGTCGAGGAGGAGACGTGAGCGACGACCGGGATGTCACCCCGCCCGCGCCCGCCGACCCGCCGGCCCCCGAGAAGGTCCCCGAGCACATCGCGGTCTATCAGCGCATCCGATCGGTGTTCGGCGACCCGTCGCTGCGCTCGGGGGACGCGCGCCGTCGGAAGCGTGCCGCCCGCGACGAGACGACCGTCCCGTACGGAGTCGGCCGCGACCCGCGCGGCATCGCCGACGTGATGGAGAACCTCACCTCGACCATGGGCTGGGACTCGCCTCTCGCGCGTGCCGAATTGCTCGCGAACTGGGCCGACATCGTCGGCGAGGACACCGCCGCCCACGCGTCTCCGATCGGGATCGAGGACGGCCTGCTGACCGTTCGCTGCGATTCCACGGCGTGGGCTCAGCAGCTCCGCCGGATGAGCGCGTCGGTGACGACCAAGATCGCCACCCGATTCGCCGCCGCGGGCATCGAGTCCGTCAAGTTCCTGGGACCGGACACCCCCTCCTGGAAACGTGGCCCCAGAGCAATCCCAGGGCGGGGTCCGCGCGATACTTACGGCTGACAAGGCAAATCTGGTCAAGCGCGCCGCGAAAAGTCCGCAGAACGCCGATTCTGCCGGTTTCGGGCACCCTCCTGAGATAGAATCAGAGGGTCCGGAGCGGTCCGTCGGCCGCCGGCGTCCGACGCGGCAGGAGCCACCCTCTTCATGACCTCACCTTCCTCTTCCGCGGCCTCCGAGGCGTCCTACGGCGCGAGCGACATCCAGGTGCTCGAGGGCCTCGAAGCGGTCCGCAAGCGTCCCGGCATGTACATCGGATCGACCGGTCCCCGCGGCCTGCACCACCTCGTCAACGAGATCGTCGACAACTCGGTGGACGAGGCCCTCGCGGGGTATTGCGACCACATCGAGATCACGATCATGCCGGACGGCGCGTTGCGGTGCGTCGACAACGGCCGCGGGATCCCGGTCGACATGCACCCCGTGGAGAAGAAGTCGACGGTCGAGGTGGTGCTGACGATCCTGCACGCCGGCGGAAAGTTCGGCGGAGGCGGGTACGCGGTGTCCGGCGGACTCCACGGCGTCGGCAGCTCGGTGGTCAACGCCCTCTCGCACAAGCTCGAGGTCGCGGTCAGCCGTCAAGGCAACGTCTACACGCAGACCTATCACGACGGTGTTCCGGATGCTCCCCTCAAGAAGGGCGAGAAGACCGATGCGACGGGCACCACCATCACCTTCTGGCCGAACAGCGACATCTTCGAGACCGTCGATTTCGACTACGAGACCTTGCGCACGCGGTTCCAGCAGATGGCGTTCCTCAACAAGGGGCTGACGATCGCGCTGGAGGACCAGCGCCCGGAAGAGGCGGATGCCGAGACCGGCCAGCGCTCCGATGTCTTCCTCTACGAGCGCGGGCTCGTCGACTACGTCGAATACCTGAACTCAGCGAAGAAGACGGATGTCATCCACGAAGAGATCATCTCGTTCGAGTCGGAGGATACCGAGCGCAAGATCGCGCTCGAGGTCGCGATGCAGTGGACGACCGCCTATTCCGAAAGCGTGCACACCTACGCGAACACCATCAACACCCACGAGGGCGGAACCCACGAAGAGGGATTCCGCGCCGCGCTCACCACGCTCGTCAACAAGTACGCACGCGAGAAGGGCATCCTCAAGGAGAAGGACGAGAACCTCACGGGTGACGATGTCCGCGAGGGGCTGACCGCGGTCATCTCCATCAAGCTCGGCGAGCCTCAGTTCGAGGGCCAGACGAAGACCAAGCTCGGCAATACCGAGGCCAAGTCGTTCGTGCAGCGCGTGGCCGGCGACCAGCTCGGCGACTGGTTCGATCGCAACCCGAACCAGGCCCGCGACGTGATCCGCAAGTCGATCCAGGCATCCGCTGCTCGCATGGCGGCGCGCAAGGCGCGCGAGCAGACCCGTCGCAAGGGCCTGCTCGAGGGTGGCGGCATGCCCGGCAAGCTGAGCGACTGCTCGAGCAAGGACCCGTCGCTCAGCGAGATCTTCCTGGTCGAGGGCGACTCGGCCGGTGGATCGGCGAAGACCGGCCGCGATCCCGCGACGCAGGCGATCCTCCCGCTGCGGGGCAAGATCCTGAACGTCGAGAAGGCGCGTCTCGATCGCGCGCTGGGCAACGCCGAGATCCAGGCCATGATCACGGCATTCGGAACCGGCATCGGCGAGGACTTCGACGGCGACAAGGCGAGGTACCACAAGATCGTCCTGATGGCGGATGCCGACGTCGACGGCCAGCACATCACGACCCTGCTGCTCACCCTGCTCTTCCGCTACATGCGGCCGCTCATCGAGCTGGGGTACGTCTACCTCGCGCAGCCCCCGCTCTACCGGCTGAAGTGGACGAACTCCGACCACGAGTACGTGTACTCCGACCGCGAGCGCGACGCGTTGATGGCGGCGGGTCTCAAGGAGGGCAAGCGCATCGCCAAGGAGAACGGCGTGCAGCGCTACAAGGGTCTCGGCGAGATGAACCACCAGGAGCTGTGGGACACCACGATGAACCCGGCGAGCCGCACCCTCCTGCAGGTCACCCTCGACGACGCCGCGATCGCCGATGGGATCTTCTCCACCCTGATGGGCGACGATGTCGAATCGCGCCGCAACTTCATCCAGCAGAACGCCAAAGACGTTCGCTTCCTCGATATCTGATTTCGACACGCGGCGGCGCCGCTACTCAATCACCGAAAGTGACCAATGGCTGACGTAACAGATACAGACCGCGACCCCGAGCGGCACGACAAGATCGAGCAGGTCGACCTCCAGCTCGAGATGCAGCGCAGCTACCTCGACTACGCGATGAGCGTCATCGTCGGGCGCGCGCTTCCCGACGTGCGAGACGGGCTCAAGCCCGTGCACCGCCGCGTGATCTACGCGATGTACGACGGCGGATACCGGCCCGACCGGGCGTTCTCGAAGTGCACCCGCATCATCGGCGACGTCATGGGGCAGTTCCATCCGCACGGTGACAGCTCGGTGTACGACGCGCTCGTCCGGCTCGTGCAGCCCTGGTCGCTGCGCTACCCGCTCGCCCTCGGGCAGGGCAATTTCGGCTCCCCCGGCAACGACGGCGCCGCCGCTCACCGGTACACAGAGACCAAGATGGCACCGCTCGCCATGGAGATGGTGCGCGACATCGACGAGGACACCGTCGATCTGCAGGACAACTACGACGGCCGCACCCAGGAGCCCACCGTGCTGCCGGCGCGGTTCCCGAACCTGCTGGTCAACGGATCGGTCGGCATCGCGGTCGGCATGGCCACCAACATCCCGCCGCACAACCTGCGCGAGGTGTCGGAGGCCGCGCTCTGGGCGCTCGAGCACCCCGATGTCCCGCGCGAGGAGCTGCTCGAGGCGCTCATCCAGCGCGTGAAGGGCCCCGACTTCCCGACGGGCGCGCAGATCCTGGGCATCAAGGGCATCCAGGATGCCTATCGCACCGGCCGCGGATCGATCACCATGCGCGCGGTCGTCAGCGTCGAGGAGGTGCAGGGCCGCGCGAGCCTCGTCGTCACCGAGCTGCCGTATCAGGTGAACCCCGACAACCTGGCGATCAAGATCGCCGACCTCGTCAAGGAGGGCAAGCTCGCGGGCATCGCCGACATCCGCGACGAGAGCTCTGGCCGCACCGGCCAGCGGCTCGTGATCGTACTCAAGCGCGACGCGGTCGCAAAGGTCGTGCTCAACACCCTCTACAAGCACACGCAGCTGCAGGAGAACTTCGGCGCCAACATGCTGGCGATCGTCGACGGCGTGCCGCGCACGCTCGCGCTCGACGGGTTCATCACGCACTGGATCGATCACCAGATCGAGGTCATCGTCCGGCGCACGACCTTCCGGCTCGCGAAGGCTGAGGCCGACGCCCACATCCAGCGCGGGTACGTCAAGGCGCTCGATGCGCTCGATGAGGTCATCGCGCTCATCCGCCGCTCGCCCGACGTCGAGGAGGCTCGCTCCGGGCTGGTCAAGCTGCTGAAGATCGACGAGCTGCAGGCGGATGCCATCCTGGCCCTGCAGCTGCGCCGGCTCGCCGCGCTCGAACGGCAGAAGATCCAGGATCGCCTGGCCGAGCTCGAGCTCGAGATCGCCGGCTACAAGAAGATCCTCGGCAGCGAGAAGGTGCAACGCACCATCGTGATCGACGAGCTCACCGAGATCGTGGCGAAGTTCGGCGACGACCGCCGCACCGAGATCATGCTCGGATACGGCGGCGACATGAGCGTCGAGGACCTGATCCCCGAAGAGGAGATGGTCATCACCATCACCCGCGGCGGTTACATCAAGCGCACGCGCAGCGACAACTACCGCAGTCAGCACCGCGGCGGGCGCGGCGTCAAGGGAGCTCAGCTCCGCGCGGACGATGTAGTTGAGCACTTCTTCGTCACCACGACGCACCACTGGCTGCTGTTCTTCACGAACACCGGGCGCGTCTACCGCGCCAAGGCGTATGAGGTGCAGGAGGCCGGCCGTGACGCCAAGGGTCAGCACGTCGCGAACCTTCTCGCCCTGCAGCCGGACGAGGAGATCGCGCAGGTCCTCGACATCCGGGACTATTCCGCAGCCAAGTACCTCGCACTCGCGACCCGCGGCGGCCTGGTCAAGAAGACCGCGCTGACCGAGTACGACACCAACCGGACGGGCGGAATCATCGCGATCAACTTGCGCGAAGGCGACGAGCTGGTCTCGGCGATGCTCGTCGAAGACGACAGCCAGATCCTGCTCGTGTCGCGCAAGGGGATGTCGCTGCGATTCGTCGCGGAGGAGTCGTCGCTCCGTGCGATGGGGCGCTCGACGTCGGGCGTGATCGGCATGCACTTCCGTGACGGCGACGCGCTGCTGTCGGCGTCGGTCCTCCCTTCGACAGGCTCAGGACAAGCACCGGATTCGGAGCCGGCGGTGTTCGTGGTCACCGAGGGCGGCTTCGCGAAGCGCACGGCCGTCAGCGAATACCGCCCGCAGGGACGTGGCGGACTGGGCATCAAGGTGGCCAAGCTGACAGATGCCCGAGGAGATCTGGCGGGAGCCCTGATAGTCGAGGACGACGACGAGGTTCTCGTGGTTCTTGCCAGCGGCAAGGTGGTACGGTCTTCGGTGGCCGAGGTCCCGGCAAAGGGTCGGGATACGATGGGCGTGGTCTTCGCTCGATTCGACGATGAGGACAAGATCATCGCATTGGCCAAGAACAGCGAGCGCAACCTGGAAGGTCAGGACGCCGACGATGCCTCGGACGACGAGGCAGAAGCGCTTGCGGCTGAGCCGCAGGATCGAAAGGACGAGCCCCAGTAATGAGTAGTGTCGCCGAAAAGCTGCAGCGCAAGGAGCAGCGCAAGGTGGCCACCAAGCAGGTGCGCCTCAAGCTCGTCTACCTCGACTTCTGGTCGGTGGTGAAGCTGTCCTTCCTCATCTGGCTGTGCCTCGGCATCGCCCTGATCGTCGCGTCCGTGCTGGTCTGGATCGTGCTCAACTCGACGGGCATCTTCGGCAAGCTCGATGACACGCTGCAGGAGATCCTCGCCGACGAGAACTTCCACGTCGCCAACTCGTTCGGCCTCATCCAGGTCGGCGTGTTCTCCGTGGTGGTCGCCCTGCTCAACACGGTCGTCGGCACGGTGCTCGGTGCGATCAGCGCCATGCTCTACAACCTGAGCGTCCGGTTCACCGGCGGCCTGCTGGTCGGATTCCAGAACAGCTGACCGACCCGGCAGATTTCGCCCGGCGTCCCGCCGTCGGGTACAGTGATCCACGGCCTCCGGGCCATTCGGGGCTATAGCTCAGGCGGTTAGAGCGCTTCACTGATAATGAAGAGGTCCGAGGTTCAAGTCCTCGTAGCCCCACCCATGTCTCCGCGGGGCGTTAGCTCAATTGGTAGAGCACCTGCTTTGCAAGCAGGAGGTCAGGGGTTCGATTCCCCTACGCTCCACTCCGCACGATCCACGCCTAAGCCTGCGAGACGCCCTCGATGATCGAGTCCCACGTCAGGTCGTAGGCCCGGATGATCCAGCCGTCGCCGATGCGCTCGACCGAGTAGCTCCAGGTGATGGTCGAGAGGTAATGCCCCTCTTTGCCGTCGGCGAGCGATTCGAATCCCTGCGCCTCGTCCTGGCTGTAGCCCTGCTGGACGAGGGACGCGATCGCCTCCTCATCGCTGAGACGGTACGAGACGTCGGCGGTGCCGGTGATCGTCAGCCACTCACCGCCCTCGCGCGGCTCGTTCGCGAGCGAGTCGACCGTGATGGTGGCGTCGTCGAGCCGTGCGAGCCCATCGCGCACGAGGTGCGGCGTGAAGTTGTCGGGGTCGTTGTAGATCGGGGTCGGCCGGTCGGCGCCGTCGAGCTTCATGAGGTCGTCGTCGTCTTCGCCGAAGTAGATCTCCGAGGTCGAGTCGACCCATTCCTCCCAGCCGGCCTCGTCACGGTCGAGCGCGGTCGAGTCGATGGTCTGCTCGGCGACGAACGTCACGACGAAGCGCTGTGCGGCGAGCAGGCTCATTTCATCCCACGAACTGCCGTCGATCGACGGATCGAGCGCATCGGGGTCGACCGTGAGGAAGACGGGCGCGGCGGGCGAGATCGTCACGTGCAGGTAGGTGCCGAGCTCGTCGGTGATGGATTCGCGCGGGGCGACGTCGCCGAAGGCCGGCCCCAGCGGCACCGCGGTGGGGCTCGACGACCCGGAGGGCGACGGGGACGCGCTCGGCCC
>JBDSKH010000220.1:0-5805 GCA_039917005.1 Pseudolysinimonas sp. | reverse complement strand
CGCCGGCCGCGGCCAGTCCCTCATCGTCTGGGCCATCGCAGAGGGACGGGCCGCGGCATCCGCTGTCGACCGGTTCCTCGAGGGTGAGACCCAGCTGCCCTTCCCGGTCCGGCCGACCGACCGCGCCATCGCGGTCTAGGCTCGTGCGGGGCGCACGAACGCCCCCCACGGCATCCTGAACACCACCCCACTCCCTGCCACCACTCGAAGGACATCGTCATGAGACGAGCAAAGATCGTCGCCACCCTCGGCCCCGCCACGTCCAGTTACGAGAACCTCCGGGCGATCATCGACGCCGGCGTCAACGTCGCCCGGATGAATCTCAGCCACGGCAGCTACGAGGTGCACGAAGAGATCTACAAGAACGTGCGCAAGGCCGCCGCCGATGCCGGTCAGCCGGTCGCCGTGCTCGTCGACCTGCAAGGCCCCAAGATCCGGCTCGGCAAGTTCGAGGCCGGCCCCTACGAGCTCGCGGTCGGCGACATCTTCACGATCACGACCGAGGACGTCGTCGGCACGAAGGAGCTCTCCGGCACCACTTTCAAGGGTCTCCCGCAGGATGTGAGCCCCGGCGACTTCCTGCTCATCGACGATGGCAAGGTCAAGGTCGAGGTGCTCGAGACCGACGGCGTGCGCGTGAAGACCAAGTGCGTGGTCGCGGGCGCCATCTCGAACAACAAGGGCATCAACCTGCCGGGTGTGGCCGTCAACGTGCCGGCCCTCTCGGAGAAGGACGAGGAGGACCTGCGCTGGGGTCTCAAGCTCGGCGCCGACTACATCGCCCTCTCGTTCGTGCGCAACGCCAGCGACGTCGACCGTGTCTTCGAGATCATGGCCGAGGAGGGCCGAAAGGTCCCGGTGATCGCCAAGATCGAGAAGCCCCAGGCGGTCGACGCGCTCGAGGAGATCATCGACGCTTTCGACGGCATCATGGTCGCCCGCGGCGATCTGGGTGTCGAGCTGCCCCTCGAGGCCGTTCCGATCGTGCAGAAGCGCGCCGTGGAGCTGTCCCGGCGCATGGCCAAGCCCGTCATCGTCGCCACGCAGATGCTCGAGTCGATGATCTCCAGCCCCGTGCCGACGCGTGCCGAGACCTCCGACGTCGCCAACGCGGTGCTCGACGGCGCAGACGCCGTCATGCTCTCGGGCGAGACCAGCGTCGGCGAGTATCCGGTCATCACCGTCGCAACCATGGCGCGCATCATCGTGTCGACCGAGGACCACGGACTCGAACGCATCCCGCCCCTCGGCACCAAGCCCCGCACGCAGGGCGGCGCGATAACCCTCGCTGCCGCCGAGGTGGCCGACTTCGTCGATGCCAAGTACGTGTGCGTATTCACCGAGTCGGGGGACTCGGCGCGACGGATGTCGCGGCTGCGGTTCCGTATCCCGATGAAGGCCTTCACTCCCGACGCGGCCATCCAGCGCCGCATGGCCCTGACGTGGGGCATCGAGTCGTTCCTCGTCGACCGGGTCACCCACACGGATGCGATGTACCACCAGGTGGATGAGAAGCTCATCGCCGCCGGTCTGGCCGAGATCGGCGACAAGGTCGTCGTGATCTCCGGGTCCCCTCCCGGAATCCCGGGCGGCACGAACGACCTGCGCGTGCACACGATCGGCGACGCCATGAACGCCGCAGCGCCGGCGTGGGAGAACGGCGACAGTCCCGCCTAGCCCCGGAAGCCAGCCTGACCCCCGGTTGAGGGGTGGCCCGGTCGCGCGCGACTGAGTCAAGCTGTGCCCAGCCATCTGGGGCGCGAAGGGGGCAGCGTGACCGACCTGCAGCAGGACGCGCCGTCGGCGCCGGCCGGATGGTATCCGGATCCCGTGCGACCGGGGTCGAACCGCTATTGGAGCGGCACCGGGTGGACCGATCAGGTGACTTCGCCGATCGCCGAGCAGATCCCCGGCCCCGCCTACACCCCGCTCGGGGTGATGTTCGATGCCGGCCCGGTTGTCGAAGAGCCGCCTGCCGGGTTCGCCGCGCCGTCGGCATTGCGTGGCGAGAGTCATGCCACCCAGTCCGAATGGCACCAGACCCGTGCGCGGCCGATTCAGCGCGTGGGCGTCGCGCCCGTCTCCACGACTGCCCGTCTCGACTCGAGCACGAGTGCCCGGCAGAACGATCCATATGACCGCAACTGGATCGCCGGTCTCGCCATCGTGTTCGCCGTCCTGAGCATCCCGGCCATCGGGGTCCGTGTCCTCATGGATCTTCCGGCACTGACGCAGAGCATCGTGGCCGGCGCCCCGATCGGAATCTCGCTGCTGGCCTTCGCGCGTGCCGCGCGGCACCGGTCAGGGCTGGTCCTCTCGCTCATCGCGCTCGTCATCTCCGTCGTGACGCTCCTCATCGCCTGGCTTGTCGACCCAGCGGTCATCCAAGACGTCGCCGACATGGTTCTGGGGCTCCTTCCCGCATGACGGTGACGGACCTCCACGCCGTGACCGCCACCCCCGCCGGGTGGTACCCGGATCCGGTGGGCGCCTCGGGCCTGCGCTGGTGGTCGGGGGAGAGCTGGACCGAGCACACCTCCGCTCCGGTCGCGCCCGAGCCGCAGGCGGTCGTAGCTGAACCGATCGCCTACGAGCCCGCGTCGTGGGATCCGCAGCTCCCCGAGGCGGATCCGGTCGCCCCGGATCTGCGCAGGTTCTCGCGTGACCCGGTCGTCACGGGCCAGCCATCAGGTGTCTCGGTCTCCGCGGCGGATCTGTCACGGCGCAAGGACCCCTACCGCGATCGCAACGTGTTCTCCGGGATCGCCCTGGTGCTCTCCGTTCTCGGGCTCCTCGCATTCGTGGTCGGGCAGTTGCTCGATCTACCCGACCTGATCCTCTACCTCACGGGCGGCACTCCGTTCACCGTCGCGACGCTCGCCATCGTGCTGGCGATCCGCACGGGGCGCGGGATGCCGGTAGCCGTCATCGCCGCCGTGCTCGCCCTGGTCAACGTGGGCATGGTAGCCGTGCTCGGAGCGACAGCGGCACGCGAGGACCTCGGCACGGCGCTCGAGGGCAGCACATTCGAGCACGTGCTGGAGCAGTCGGTCGTCGACGCGACCAATACCCTGGTGATGCCGGCCCTCGCCATCAGCGCGGATTGCCCGGATATTCCGACACCCGCGATCGGCACGGTGACGGATTGCACCGTGATGCTCGAGAACGGCGACAGCTATCTCGTGCACGTCACATCGGAGGACGGCCTCGGGGGCATGTCCTTCGAGCTCGTCGACGAACCGATCTCGGGCACCTCGACGAACGAAGGCTAGAGCGCCCGCATCCGGTTGTTGCGGGCGTCGTGGGTCAGCTCGGCCAGTCCGAGCGCTTCGAGCAGCGGAGGCATGTACATGCCGAAACGTCCTCGGTAGCCCTTCCGGAGGCCATACCAGCCGCCGACCGGGTTGCTCTCGGCGCGACCCCAGGCCTCCACCGTGCCCGGCACAGGCTCTTTGCTCTCGTCTGCGGCGCCGAGATCGACCCAGTCGCCGGCCTCCTTGAGCCAGGCATGCAGGTCGTCGATCGCACTCGCCTGGTACTTGAGGGTCGTCGAGCCAACCTGGCAGACGATCGCGGGCGGGTCAGCCGCCTCGTCGCGGTACATCGTGTACTCACTCGAGCCGGGAGCCGTGGTCAGTTGCCACGGGTCATCCTTGGTTCCTGCTGCGGTCATGTTCGTCTCCTTCGGATTCTGTTGTGGTGAGGTGATCTCGGTAGAAGGGGAGCATCGAGCTCCAACCCCCGAAGTTCGCGTCGCGCCAATCCTGTCCGCCCGCACCGAGTCGCTCCCACCCGGTGTGCTCGATATCAACACGGGTTCGATGGTCGTCCAGGGCCGAGAACGAGATCACCACGTCGGTAGCGTCCGCGCGGTCGCGTCGCAGGTGCCACAGGTAACCGAAGCGCGAGGTGGGATCCCAGACCGTGATCTCACCCCACTCGTGTTCATCGCCCGTTGCGGTTCGCTCGAACAACCGCCCGCCCAGGCGAGGTTCGAGCACGACGGTCAGTTCCGGATCACCGCTGACCGAATGGGACTTGGGCCACCAGCGGCCGATCTGGTCCGTCCACGCTCGAAAGGCGCGGTCGCGAGGAACGGCGACCTCGAAGCTCAGCGTCAGGGGCTCGATCATCGTCCATCCTCGGTGTTCTCGGCGAAGATGGTGAACCGGGCAGCGCTGTCGCCCCAGATCCGCTCCAGATACTCACGCACCGCCTGGGCACCGGCAGCGTGGAGGCTGAACAGGTGGCGAGTGCCTTGGCGTTCTTCGACGACCAACCCGGCGCCCGCGAGCACTCGGAGGTGCCGTGACACAGCGGGGCGGCTGATCGGCATGGCGTCCGCGATCTCCTGAACAGAGAGCCGCTTCGCTCCCACGAGATTCAGGATGGCGCGTCGGTTGGCGTCGGCGAGAGCCTCGAAGGCATCCCCGGCGTCGTTCTGGGCTGGACCGGGCATTTCGCTCAGCTTCCGGACTCGACCCGCGCCTTGAGGCCACGGGCGAATTGCGCGAACGAGGGAGAGAGGTCGGGGATCGACTTCCAGATGGCGCCGAGCATGACGCCCGAGTACTCCTCGCGCATCGTGAAATCGGTTTCCTTGCCCGCCGGTGTCAGCGTGTAGGTCCGCACGCCCTTGAACAGGCCGAGGGGCATGCCTCCTGTGAAGACCAGCCTTCTCGGTGCGTCGAAAGTCGTCACCTTCACCGGGAAAGTCCGGCCGGGAGCGATCTTCGCGCGGATGACGATCTTGGCGCCGGGTTCGATCATTCCGTCGACCCCGTCGACGCCGGAGTCCCATTCGGCCCACCGACCGGAGTCGACCAGAACTGCCCAGACCTTGTCGGGGGAGGCGGCGATCGTCGCCCTGCCCTCGAATGCGTGCTCTGTCGAATCTGCCACGAGGTGCTCCGTTCGTAACGGCACAGTTACCGTAACGCAAGGTTTACCAAGAGCGGCCGACATCGTCAACCGATCGTCGTGCCGGATGTGGGACTTGAACCCACACGCCCTTACGGACAGAGCATTTTGAGTGCCCCGCGTCTGCCATTCCGCCAATCCGGCGCGCGCGCCCGAGGGCACGGCACCTGTGAACGATACCGTAGGCTTTTGCCGTGGATGACGAGCAGGAAACCCCCAGCGCCCCGCGCCGTGTCGTGGTCGCAGAAGACGAGTCCCTCATCCGCATGGACATCGTCGAGATCCTGCGCGACAACGGATTCGAGGTCGTCGGAGAAGCCGGAGACGGCGAGACGGCCGTCGCCCTCGCAACCGAGCTGCGTCCCGATCTCGTGATCATGGACGTCAAGATGCCCCAGCTCGACGGCATCTCGGCCGCCGAGAAGCTCGCGAAGAACCACATCGCGCCCGTCGTCCTGCTGACCGCCTTCAGTCAGAAAGAGCTGGTCGAGCGGGCGAGCGAGGCCGGCGCCCTGGCCTACGTCGTCAAGCCGTTCACGCCGAGCGACCTGCTGCCGGCCATCGAGATCGCTCTCAGCCGCTATCAGCAGATCGTCACCCTCGAGGCCGAGGTCGCCGACATGGTCGAGCACTTCGAGACCCGCAAGCTCGTCGACCGTGCCAAGGGCCTGCTGAACGAGAAGATGGGCCTCAGCGAGCCGGAGGCGTTCCGCTGGATTCAGAAGGCATCCATGGATCGCCGCCTCACCATGCACGACGTCGCACAAGCCATCATCGACCAGTTGGCGGCCAAGAAGTAGATGGCCCTTCGCAGGCGCCTCGCGACGGTGGTAGGGGCCTCACGGGTGCCGCCGCCGTCGACTATGGCCCGCACGGAATCCGACC
>JBDSKH010000219.1:0-2953 GCA_039917005.1 Pseudolysinimonas sp. | reverse complement strand
GTCGACGGTGCCTGCCTCGCGCACGATCTCGGGCACCCGCCCTTCGGTCACAACGGCGAGCGCGCGCTGGCGGCATGGGCCCACGACATCGGCGGGTTCGAGGGCAATGCGCAGACGCTGCGGCTGCTGACCCGGCTCGAGCCCAAGGTGTTCGGCCCCGACGAGGCCGCGGCGGCGGGACGCAGCTACGGGCTCAACCTCACGCGGGCGAGCCTCGACGCCAGCTGCAAGTACCCGTGGGCGGAGCAGGACGGCGTGGCCGACCCGAGCGGACGCAGCAAGTTCGGTTACTACGCCGATGACCGGGATGCCTTCGATTGGATTCGTCAGAACGCACCGGACGGAGTGCGCTGCATCGAGGCCCAGGTCATGGACCTCAGCGACGACATCGCCTACTCGGTGCACGACTTCGAGGACGCGGTCGTGAGCGGGTACCTCGACGTCCCCGCTCTGAGTGCCCGCGCCGATCACGACGCCCTCGTCGACAGCATGTTCGAGTGGATCGGCGGCGAGATCGACCATGACGGTCTCATCGCGGCCTTCGACCGCCTCGACAACCTCGCGTACTGGATCGACTCCTGGGACGGTTCGCGCCGCGATCTCGCTCGCCTGAAAAATCTGACGTCGCAGCTCATCGGACGCTTCGCGGGCGAATCGGTGCGCGCGACCCGCGAGGCGCATCCGGAGGGGTCGCTGGCACGGTTCGCCGCGGATGTCGTGGTGTCTCCCGAGATCCGTGCCGAGATCGCGGTGCTCAAGGGCATCGTCGCGGCGAATGTCATGTCGACGAATTCGCGCAAGCCGATCTACACGCGCCAGCGCGGCATCCTGACCGAGCTTGCCGACGCACTCTGGGCCCGGCCGGAGAATCTCGACCAGGGGTTCGCCGAGGACTGGGCAGCTGCCGGCGACGACGCGGCTCGCAAACGCGTCGTCGTCGATCAGGTGGCGTCGCTGACCGATGTGTCCGCGATGTCGTGGCTCGACAGGATCAGCTAGACACGGTTGTGCGCGGACTGCGTCGACTCCGGATGCTGACGACGAGCCCGGCGAGCAGGTACCAGATCGCGATGCCGGCTGCTCCGGTAAAGAGAGCCGCGAACGCGGGTTCGTGCGTGAGGTTGACGAGCGGGCCGGCTGCCGCCCAGGTGAGACCGCCCAGCACGGCGGGGATTGCGGCGAGCCACCAGAGCAGCCGGTAGCGCTCGCGGGAGGCGGCGACCGCTACGGCGAGGGCGGCGACGGTGAGCCCGAGGGCGGGGGTGGCGACGATCTGCAGGGCACCGTGAAGGTCGGTAAGCGGCGTCGTGTCTCCCTCGCGCAGCGCTGCGTGCTCTGAGCTCGACAGCAGGTGCGGGACCAGTTCGATGGCGGCGATAACGGCTCCCACCGCGGCGGCGATCGCGAACGGCCGAACCTTCACCGCTCCGGAGATCACAGGCGTGCCTCGGGTGAGCCCGAGCAGGGAGATGGCGATGAGCAGTACCCCGACGAGCGCAAGCAGGTGGGCCGGGGTCCAGAGTGGACTCTCGTACATGGTGCCTAGGGCCTCGGTGACCGTTGTCGCGGGAGCGTCGGGGTGCAGGCTGCCGCCGACACCGAAGACGAGACCGCCGAGAGCGAGTCCGATTGCGGGGATACTGAGACGGGCCATGAGTGCTCCTAGTTCGATAAAGTTGGACTAAGTGAATATAGTGGAACTCAGCCAAATGGAACAAGCGAAACGGTCATATCGGTCTCCGCGGCGCGACGCGCAGGCTCAGGACACTCGTGCCCGCCTGCTCGCGTCGGCGAGACGGCTGTTCGCCGAGACGGGCTGGACGCGCACGACCCTCAAGGCGGTCGCCGTCGACGCCGGGGTGGCCGAGCCCACCGTCTATGCGATCTTCCAGAGCAAATCCGGGCTGGCCGTGGCGCTGCTCGACGCGGTCGACAGCGCGGCGGACCTCACGCGCCTGACGGCCGACCTCGGGCAACCGGGAGCTACTCCGCGAGAGCAGATCCTCGCGGTCGCGGCGTTCGAGCGTCGTATGTACGAGGGCGCGGGTGACCTGATCCGGTTGCTGCGCGACGGCGCGTCACTCGACGACGATCTCGCCGCCGCCTACCAGGACGGCGTCGGCCGAAGCGAATTCGGCTGGCGGCGACTGATCTCGAATTGGCCGGCCGGCACCCTGCGCGCCGGCGTCGATGCCGAGCGTGCGGTGTCGGTGGCCCTCCTCGCCTGCAGCCTCGCGACCTTCGATCTGCTGCATCTGGAGCGTGGCTGGCCGCTCGACCAGGTCGAGCAATGGTGTGGCGAGCTGCTGTTGCGAGAGCTGATCGGGGTCAGCTGACGCTCGTGATCAGCAACGACCCGGGATGGTCAGCCATAGCGGGCATCGAACGGCTCAGCTGAGCGCCTGCACCAGAAGCAGCACACCGATCGCGAGCGCCCACACCGACCAGAGCAGGTAGCCGACGGGCACCAGGACGCCGGCCACCTTCCAGCCTTCGCGCTCGAACGGTCCGACGAACTCGAGTGCGCCGGCCATCAGCATGGCGCCGATGACGATTCCCGGAAGCGTGAGCCAGAGCGGCAGCGCTGCCCACGCACCCACCGACAGCAGGATCGTGAAACCGCCGGTGAAGAGGTAGCCGAGGTGCTCGCCGACCGCGACGCCGAGGTAGCGGTGGAAGGCCTGGAACACCAGGTCGATGACCTTCGGGTCGGCGCCCGCCGCCGACTCCCGGGCGAGATGCGGCACCAGGAACACCCAGCGCAGGAGGCCGAGCGCCTGCACAAGCCCGGCGAGCACTCCGGCCATCACGACGGCCGAGCGCAGGGTCTCATCCGCGACCAGGGAGCCGGCGAGCACAGCGACCGGGATGAAGGCGACCGCGCTCATCGCGAAGCCCCACCACAGCAGGATCAGACCGGAGCCGCCGGCGGTGAAACGACTCAGGATGACGG
>JBDSKH010000218.1:0-4229 GCA_039917005.1 Pseudolysinimonas sp. | reverse complement strand
TCGTAGCCCCATCCGGAGGCGAGCTTCGCCACCTCTTCGAGCGGCAGGTCGGCCCACTGGCCGGTGAACAGAGTGACGGGGCGAGCCATGGGGTCCTCCAGGTGATGACGGTTGCTGGATGTGACAGGTGACAGGTTAGACGTCGGTCCAGGCGCTGGCGGCGCCAGAGCTTGCCTCGATGGCTCCGAGGACCCGCTGGACGTGCAGGCCGTCGGCGAACGAGGGCGTCGGCTGGGTGGCCGAGCTGATCGCCTCGACGATGTCCTTGGCCTGGTGGGCGAAGCCGTGCTCGTAACCGAGCATGTGGCCGGCCGGCCACCACGCCGAGACGTAGGGATGGTCGGGCTCGGTGACCAGGATCTTGGTGAAACCCTGCTCGGTCGCCGGAGCCGTCGCGTCGTAGAACTGCAGCGAGTTGAGGTCCTCGAGATCGAAGGACAGCGCGCCCTTCGATCCGGAGACCTCCACGCGCAGGGCGTTCTTGCGCCCCGTCGCGAAGCGGGTCGCCTCGAAGGTTCCCAGCACCCCGTTGTCGTAGCGGCCGGTGAAGAGCGCGACGTCGTCGACGGTCACGTCGCCGAGCTCGCTGCCGCCGGTGCCGCCGAGGCCCGACGTGCTCTCCAGCACGGGGCGGCGCTTGATGACCGTCTCGAGGATGCCGGAGACGCTGGTCAGCCGCATGCCCGTGATGAACTCCGAGAGGTCGATCGCGTGGGCTCCGATGTCGCCGAGAGCGCCCGATCCGGCGTACTCCTTCTGCAGCCGCCAGACGAGAGGCACCTCGGGGTCGATGAGCCAGTCCTGGAGGTAGCTCGCGCGCACCTGGTGGATCTCGCCGAGCCGGCCGGCGGCGACGAGATCGCGCGCGAAGGTCGCGGCGGGAACGCGGCGGTAGGTGAAGCCCACCATCGCGAAGACGCCCTTGGCGAGGGCTTTCTCAGCGGCGGCCGACATGGCCTCCGTCTCGGCTACCGAGTTGCCGAGCGGCTTCTCGCAGAGGACGTGCTTGCCGGCTTCGAGGGCCGCGATGGCGATCTCGGCGTGCGTGTCGCCGGGCGTGACGATGTCGATCACATCGATGTCGTCCCGGGCGATCGCCTCACGCCAGTCGTTGGAGGTCTCGGACCAGCCCCACCGGGAGGCGTCGGCCGTGACGCCCTCGGCGTTGCGACCGACCAGCAGGGTCATCTCCGGGAAGGCGGGGAGCTCGAAGAACCGGGGGGCGACCCGCCAGCCTTGCGAATGCGCGGCTCCCATGAAGCCGTGGCCGATCATGGCTACGCGCAAAGAGGTCATGGTGATGGATCCCCTCTCTGGGGAAAGTGTCTGGAGTGTGGTGGTAGGGAAGAGGGGGTATGCGGACGCCCGCGCCGGAGAGGTTCGCGGCGCGGGCGTCCGGGCCTGCTAGCTCGCGAACGCGCTCGGCAGGTACTTGTCGACGTTCTCCTTGGTCACGACCGGCGCGCTGAGCACGATCCGGTTCGGGATCTCGACCTCGACCAGGTCGGACAGGGCCTTGCCCTGAACGATCAGGCGAGCCAGGCGGATGCCGTCGGCGGCCTGGGTCGAGGGGTAGATGATCGTCGCCTTCAGGACGCTGTCGTCCGCCTTGATGGCGTCCATCGCGTTCTTGGAGCCGGCGCCGCCGACCATGAAGAACTCGTCGCGACCGGCAGCCTCGATGGCAGCCAGCACGCCGAGACCCTGGTCGTCATCGTGGTTCCAGATGGCGTCGATGTGCGGTGCCGCCGCCAGCAGCTGCGAGGTCACTGCCTCGCCGCCCTGCACGGTGAAGTCCGCGGCGACACGGTTGCTGACCTCGAGGCCGCAGTCGTCGAGCGCGTCGGCGAAGCCGCGCGAACGGTCCTGCGTGAGGGGCAGCGAGTCGATGCCGGCGACCTCTGCGACGACGGCGTCGGCGTTGCCGCCGAGCTGCTCGCAGATGTAGGTACCGGCGCTGACGCCCATGCCGTAGTTGTCACCGAGGATGGTGACGCGTGCGGCGAAGGTGCTCGAGAACTCGCGGTCGACGTTGATGACCGGGATGCCGGCCTCCATCGCCTGGATCGCGACCTCGGTGAGCGCGGCGCCGTCGGTCGGCAGCAACACGATGGCGTCGACGCCGTCGTTGATGAAGGTCTCGACCTGGCTGATCTGGAGGTTCGCGTCGTTCGTGCCCTCCGCGACCACCAGGTCGATGTCCGGGTACTTCGCCGCTTCGGCGATGGCGCCCGCGTTGATGGCGCCGAGCCAGCCATGGTCTGCGGCGGGGCCGGAGAATCCGATGGTGATGGTGTCGCCGGTCTCGTCGTTGTTCGCGTTGTTGGTGGGGCCGGTGTTACCGCCGCCACCGCCCGTCGTGCAGCCGGCAACCAGACCGGCGATCGCCAGTGCGCCGGCGGCGACGAGCAGACGCTTGCGAATTGCGAGCATGTGCTTCCTCCTTGGTGGGGGATCCCGTGAATCGGGGTAATCCCTGGGTGTGTGAATGTTCCGCAGTGATTCGGCGGGGACGCCATCCGCACCGCTGCCCAGGAGGGCTGCTCGGTCCGTGTCCACGCTGACTTCGGTCACGGTATCAGAAGTTCACCGCAGACCTGCAACTTTTTCTTGTTGGTCGTCATAAGTGGTCGGATGCTATCTTCCGTTCATGGTCAAAGGCGATTCTGCGGCGTCATTAGTGCCCGCACCGCTCCTCACGATGCGCGGCATCACCAAATCCTTCGCGGGCGTCCCCGCCCTGCGCGGCGTCGACCTCGACGTGCTTCCGGGCGAGGTCCACTGCGTCCTGGGCCAGAACGGCGCGGGCAAGTCCACCCTGATCAAGGTGCTGTCCGGGGCCTACCAGCCCGATGGCGGCGAGATCATCTGGCAGGGCGAGCCCGCCGTGATCCCGACTCCGGTCGCCGCGCTCGACCTCGGCATCGCGACCATGTATCAGGAGCTCGACGTCGTCGACGGCCTCACCATCGCCGAGAACATCTACCTCGGCCACGAGCGCTCGACCGGCGGCGTGCTGCACACCGGCGCAGCCAACCGCGCGGCCCGCGCACTGCTCGGCCGGCTCGGGCACGGCGACATGAATCCCGCCCGCGAGGTGGGATCGCTCTCCGCCGCCAACAAGCAGATCGTCAGCATGGCCCGCGCCCTCTCTCGCGACACCCGCCTCATCGTCATGGACGAGCCGAGTGCGGTGCTCGATTCCGAAGAGGTCAAGAACCTGTTCCGGGTCGTCCGCGAACTGACCTCGCAGGGCATCGCGGTCATCTACATCTCGCATCGGCTCGAGGAGATCCGGCAGATCGGCGACCGCATCACCGTCATCAAGGACGGCAGCAGCATGGCCAGCGGCCTCCCGGTGGCCGACACCCCGACCACCGAGCTGATCCGGCTGATGACCGGACGCACGGTCGAGCACGTGTTCCCGCCCCGGCGGGACGTTCCCGCCGATGCGCCCGTGGTGCTGGATGTCGACGGGCTCTCGCTGCGCGGCACCTTCTCCGACGTCTCTTTCACTGTCCGCGCCGGCGAGGTCGTCGGCCTCGCCGGCCTGGTGGGATCGGGTCGTTCGGAGATCATGGAGACCGTCTACGGCGCACGTAAAGCGACGAGCGGAAGCGTGTCGATCGATGGCCGCCCCCTTCGGGCGGGTTCGGTGCGGGACGCTGTCAATAAGGGCATCGGTCTCTCGCCAGAAGAGCGCAAGAGCCAGGGCCTGCTGCTCGAGGAGCCCGTCTTCAAGAACGTGACGCTGTCGTCGTTCGCGCGATTCGCCCGGGCGTCGCTGCTCAACGAGCGCCGCGAGCGCACCGTGAGCCGGGAGCAGATCGAGGCGCTGGAATTGCGCCCCGCCGATCCCGATCGCTTGGCAGGAACGCTCTCCGGAGGCAACCAGCAGAAGATCCTGCTCGCCCGATGGCTCGTGCACGGCACCAGGGTGCTGCTGCTCGACGAGCCCACCCGCGGCGTCGACGTCGGCGCCCGCACCGAGATCTACCAGCTGATCCGCCGCCTGGCGGACGCCGGCACCGCCATCGTCGTGGTCTCCAGCGAGATCGAAGAGGTGCTCGGTCTCTCGGACCGCGTCCTCGTCATCTCCGACGGCCGAGTCGTGTTGACCACCCCAGCCACCGAGATCGACGAGCACCGCGTGCTCGACCTCATCATGGAAGGAGACGCCGCGTGAGCGAGCAGACCCCCACCCCCGCCCCGGCGACCGTGAACCCGGC
>JBDSKH010000217.1:0-10517 GCA_039917005.1 Pseudolysinimonas sp. | reverse complement strand
CGGCGGTGAAACCGGCGAGCGCCGCCTCGACGGCCGCGCGACGGGTCTGATGAGCATCGGCCAGGTGAGCGCGGCCGGCCTCCGTGAGCTCGATGACGGCGCGCCGGGCGTCGTTCGGATCGACGCCGCGACGGAGCAGACCGCGCTCGGCGGCGTCGGAGACGAGGCGACTCGCGCGCGGCTGGTCGACTCCGGTCGCATCGGCGAGATCCGAGACGGTGCGAGCGCCGCCCTCGAGCGCGTCCAGCATCCGGAATCGCGCGGCGCCGCCGAGGCTGCGGTCCGGTCCGTGGATGCCGTGCTTGGGTCCGCCATGGCGGCCGTGGGTGCCGCCGGGGCCGCCCGGACCCCCGAAGCCGGCGAATCCATCCGGGCCGCGACCACGTCCTCGCTGGAGGCGACGGGACTGCTGGTCACGCCGCATCGTCATCAGCGCCCGCTCGATGACCGTCACGGGGTCCTGGGTGGCGTCCTGTTGACTTTCCTGATCCATGTATGTAATCATACATTTAGTTGTTATCTGACATACAAGGAGAAACCCATGATGAAGTTCATCAGACGAGATCACATCCCGACCGATCGCCGACCTCTCGGCTACTGGCTCCGGGCTATCGACGGGCCGCTGCGCGACACGATGCGCGGCGCCTTCGCCACCTTCGGCGTCACCCGCCGCGAATGGCGCACGCTCACGACCCTCCACGCCGGCCCCGCGTCGGCCGCGGACGTCAAAGCGGCGCTGCCCCCGCGGCGGTCTCACGGTCCCGCTGGACCCGGGAACGTCGACCGGCCGCACCGCGAGCACCGGACCATCGAGCAGTTGCTCGACGGTTTCGTCTCGCGCGGCTGGGCTTCGCTCGACCGTGGCAGCTACGCGCTGACCGCGGAGGGCGAGCGCATCCATGACGCCGTTCTCGCGAACGTGCAGAAGGTACGCGCGACCGTGACCGCCGGCATCCCCGATGCCGACTACACGACCACCATGGCGACGCTCGAGCGCATCGCGACCAACGTCGGCTGGGATCCGGAGAAGCGCCCCGCGCATCCGCGACCGGGCCGCGCCCGCGGGCACGCGCATGCGCCGAAGCGCGGCCTCGCCTAGCTTCTAGGCTGCTGCGCCGGCGAGAGCCGCCCAGATCAGGAGCAGCGTCACCAGGAAACCGGTGACGAAGTTCAGCCACAGGAAACGCCGCCACCCGCGATTCGCGGAGGCGGCGTTTTCGTCGTCCACGCTCCACCACGGCAGGACGTTGACCGCATACGGCACGACGAGCGCGGTGGCGAGCGCGAGCTGGACGCTGCCGTTCAGGAGACCTCCGCCCAGGAGCAGCGCGCCGCCGATCAGATAGAGCACGACGGCGAACCGCACCGTCGCCCGCGCCCCGATGACGGTCGCAACAGAGGCGATGCCGCCCGCCCGGTCGGCGCCGATGTCCTGCACGGCACCGAACGCGTGCGATGCCGCGCCCCAGAGGAAGTAGGCGGCGAGCAGCGCGATCACGGGCGTGGTCGGTGCCGCCCCCGCGAGCGCGAGCCCGTAGACGGCCGGCGAGACGAAATGCGTGCTGCTCGTGATCGAGTCGAGGAACGGGCGCTCCTTGAAGCGCAAGCCCTTCACCGAGTAGGCGACCACGGCGAACAGGCTGAGCGCCAGGACGACCCAGCTGGCCGGGGACCCGACGGCGACCAGGTACGCCACGAACGGCAGAGCGAGCAGCCCGGATGAGATGAGGGTCGCCCGGTGCCAGCGCGGATCCAGCAGCGCGCCCTCGACACCGCCCTTGCGCGGGTTCCGCAGGTCCGACTCGTAGTCGAAGACGTCGTTGATCCCGTACATCGCGAGGTTGTACGGAACGAGGAAGAAGAGCGTGCCGACGACGACCGGCGCATCGATGCGGCCGGTCGAGACCAGGTAGGCCGCCGCGAACGGGAAGGCCGTGTTGACCCAGCTGAGCGGCCGGCTGGTGAGCAGCAGCGCGCGGATCATCGCTCGCCCCCGCCGAGCAGCGCCCACAGCGACGGCAGCAGCACCACCGCCGCCGCCGCGTACGCGAAGTCCTCGAGCGGGGCGACGCCGACCAGCAGCCCGCTGATCCGGGTCGGGTCGTACCCGACGATGCCGGTCGCGACCAGGACGTTGTCGAACACGACGGTGAGGAGCAGCAGCACGATCGCGGCGAGGCCGACGACTCGCCAGCGTGGAGCGCGGCGGGCGAGCAGAGCGGCGAGCGCGACCACCGCCACGACCGCCAGGAACGGGAGGTTGAGGAGCCAGTAGGTCACGGTCGACCGCTTCCCGGCTTCGAGACCGGCTTCGAGACGCGGCGCTCCGCGGCGCTCATCAGCCAGCCATAGACGTTCATCGTCAGGTAACAGAGCAACGCGAGGAAGAAGACCTCCTCGAGCGGGAGCTCGGGCGCGATGAGGAGTCCGGTCAGCAGGCCCGGGTTGCCCCGGAAGAAGATCCCCGCTCCGATCCCCGCCAGATCCCAGACCAGGAAGAACGCGATCCCCGCTCCCGACACGATCGCAGCACGCACCGGCGCGACGGCGAAGAACAGCCGGAAGCGCAGATCCAGCACGACCATCCCGGCGAGCGAGACGAGCAGCGCCCCGAGGTAGACCAGGCTCATGACGTCCCGCTCACGGGGCCGAGCTCACTGCTCCCGAACCGTCCGGCCGGCGCGCAGCGACTCGGTGACCGGGCTGGCGGACGTGTCGCCACGCACCCGCTTCAGAACGAGCTCCGCGCTGATCAGGCACATCGGCAGGCCGACGCCCGGGATGGTCGACGACCCGGCGTAGTAGAGATTCGACACCTTGCGGCTCACGTTGCCTGCGCGGAAGAACGCGCTCTGTCGCAGCGTGTGCGCCGGGCCGAGCGCCGACCCCTTCCACGAGTTCAGGTCGGCCGCGAAGTCGCCGGGGCCGACGGTGCGACGCAGCACGACGCGCTCGGCGAGATCCGGGATGCCGGCCCAGTCCGCGATCTGCGCGATGACCCGGTCGGCGAGGGCTTCGATCGCGTCGTCGCCTCCCCGGTCGATCCCGCCTCGGCCGAGCGTCGGGTCGGCGGGGATCGGCACCAGCACGAACAGGTTCTCCGCACCCTCGGGGGCGACCCCGGCATCCACGCCGCTCGGCTTGCAGACGTACAGCGAGAGGGTCTCGGGAACGTGCGGAAGGGGACCGAAGATCGCCTTGAAGCCGGCGTTCCAGTTCTTGGCGAAGAACAGCGTGTGGTGCTCGAGCTGCGGCAGCTCGCCGCTGACCCCGAGCATGAGCAGCAGGGCGCCCGGTCCCGCGGTCCGCTTGGCCCAGTACTCCTCAGGGTAGGTGCGGAGGTCGTCGCGATCGATGAGCACCGTCTCGGTGTGGTGCAGGTCCGCGGTCGAGACGACCAGGTCGGCATCCAGCGTCTCGGTCTTGCCCTTCTTCCCGGCGATCTCGACACCGGTCGCCGCCCCGTCCGCGACGACGATGCGGGTGACAGTGGCGCCCGTCCGCAGTTCGGCACCCTGCGCGCGCGCCAGTTCGGCTATCCGATCGATGAGGTTGCCGAACCCGCCGAGCGGGTACGAGACGCCGTCGACGAGATCGAGATGACTCATCAGCGAGTACATGCTCGGAGCGAGCTTCGGGGACGAGCCGAGGAACACGGCCGGGTACCCGAGGATCTGGCGCAGCCGGGTGTCGCGCACGGTGCGCTTCGTCAGGCTGTCGAGCGGCTCGATCAGCAGGCGCAACAGGCGGCCGCTCTGCGCCGCGACGACGCCGCCGAACACCGGCCCGAGCCGCTGGAAGGTGGAGTAGAGGAAGCGCTCCTTCGCGAGGTCGTACACCTCGCGCGCGCGGTCGAGGTACTTCGCGAGGCGGAGTGCCGCGCCCTTCTCGACGCGCTCGAAGAGGTCGAGGTTCTCGTCGACGCTCGCCGAGACGTCGAGCGGGTCGGCGTGCCCCTCGCCATAGACGCGGTAGCCCGGGTCGAGCTGCACGAGGTCGAGCTGCTGGTCTGCCGTGGTGCCGAGGATGCGGAAGAAGTGGTCGAATACCTCGGGCATCAGATACCACGAGGGCCCGGTGTCGAAGCGGAAGCCGTCGCGCTCCCAGGTGCCGGCGCGGCCGCCCAGCTCTTGCTGCTGCTCGAGCAGGGTCACTCGGTGGCCCTCGCGAGCGAGCAGGGCCGCCGTGGCGAGGCCCGCGATCCCCCCGCCGATGACGATCGTGCGGGTCATGCGCGCCTCTCGGATGGTGATGGGACTGTGTGCTGAGTGGATCCGCGCGTCGCTGCCGCGAGCGCGATCCTCAGTTTCACAGGGTCGGGCACTCGAACGCGCGTGCGGACGAGTTCGGATGCCGGGGTCGCGCGGATGCGGCGCGAGAGTTCAGAGAACAGACCGTGCGCGAGCGCGACAGCGCGACGCGAACTGCGCGGGAGCAGCGGGATCGTGCCGTCGGCGGTGGCGAGCTCGGCGTCGATGTCGTCGAGAAGGCGGTCCTTCTGGATGTCGGAGAGGCTGGCGATGTCGAGGCCCGGGAAGTAGCTGCGCCCCAGCGCGTCGCGGTCGGCGCCGAGGTCGCGCAGGAAGTTGACCTTCTGAAACGCCGATCCCAGCGCTCGCGCTCCCGCCTCGAGCGTCGCCAGCTCCGGCGCGGTGTAGTCACGGCGCGCGTCGCTGACGAAGATGCGCAGGCACATCAGCCCGACCACCTCAGCCGAGCCGTAGACGTAGCGGCGGAAGCTCGCCTCGTCGTGCTCCGTCGCGCTCAGATCCATGCGCATCGACGCGAAGAAGGGCTCGGTCAGGTCTCTGCCGAAACCCGCGGCCCGTGCCGTGCGGGCGAACGCGTGCACGACGAGGTTGGCGCTGTAGCCCTCGTCGAGCGCGCGCTCGGTATCGTGCTCGAGGTCGTTCAGCAGGCGTGCGGCGACCACCGCATCCAGCCCCGCCTCATCGGCGCCGCCGTCGACGATCTCGTCGGCGACGCGGACCAGAGCGTAGATGTTCTCGACCGGCTGCCGCACCGATGCGCCGAGCAGGCGCGCGGCCATGCCGAACGACGTCGAGTAGCGGCGGATCACCAGGCTGGAGGCCTGCTCTGCCACGTCCGTGTACAGGTCGAGGCGGGCGACCGCGCCGGGAGCGAGCTTGCGGACCGTCATTTCACACGACCGAGCACGGCATCGGCCACCGGGTGCAGCCCAGGGGTGTCGCACGCTTCTTGGCTAGGCTGAAGAGGCGACCCAGCACGGCGTCGACCTGCATCTGCCGCTCTTGAGCTTTTTCAGCCGGGGCGACCGTTCGCAGTCCCGAACCATCCACTTAGGCAGACTACCGAGCATGTCGCTCTCGACCGATCCCCTGGACGCCGACGAGCCAGAGCGGGTAGTGCTCGTGGCCGACGACGGCACGCCGATCGGCACCGCCGATAAGGCCGTCATCCACGACGGCCATACCCCGCTGCACCTCGCTTTCTCGTGCCACGTCTTCTCGCCCGACGGCCGCGTGCTGATCACCCGGCGCGCGCTCGGCAAGCGCACGTTCCCCGGCATCTGGACGAACGCGTTCTGCGGGCATCCGGCTCCCGGGGAGGGGCTTCCGGATGCCGTGCGGCGTCGCGGGGCGCGCGAGCTCGGGATCGAGATCGGTGCCCTCGGCAGCGCCGGCCTCACGCTCGCCCTGCCGGACTTCCGCTACCGGGCCGTCGACGCATCCGGTGTCGTCGAGAACGAGATCTGCCCGGTGTACAGCACCGTGGTGGACGGCGATCCGATGCCGGCCCCGGATGAGGTGGCCGAGTGGGCGTGGGTGGCGCCGTCCGCGTTGCGCGCCGCCGTGGAGGCGACGCCGTTCGCGTTCAGCCCTTGGCTCGTGCTGCAGCTGGAGCAGTGGCCCAGCTACCCCGACCCGTCGTGAAGTAGCGGAAACCCCCATACCCTCGTGGACGCCCGGGTGACATCATCCGGACATGCCGAGACCCCAACGCGCGCTCGCCCTTCCCGCCGCCATTCTGCTGCTCGCGGTCCTGGCCGGGTGCATCCCCGGCGGCGGCGGCGGATCTACAGGCGGCGGGGAGACGATCGATCTGGCCACCGAGTTCCCGCGGTTGGGAATCGCCATCGTCGCGTTCGAGACCGGCGAGGTCGGCGAGGTCGAGGGCGACGCCGTCTTGTCAGTGACCGACTGGCAGGTGGAGCAGATGCAGCTCGGGCTGCCGGAGCTCGACGAGAACGGGCAGGGCCCCGCTCAGGGCATCGAGTCGGAGACGCTGGACGGAGCCGCGGCAGCGCTCGGCGAACCCGGCGCGACCGGGCTCGCGCCCTCCTTGATGGTGAAGGCTTGGTGGCACTACGGCGAGAGCCCGCGCGCGGACCTCGCGCGACGCATCCAGGCCGCTCCGCCGCTGAGTACCGGGGCTCCCATCCCGCTCGCCGTCTCCACCCTGTTCATGGCGGATGCGATGGAAGACCTCGGACGGACGGATGCCGGCGTTGCGCAAGAGGGGCTGGTGCCGGTCGGCGGGGGGACGGCATTGCGCGATCCCCTCTCGGGAGCGGGACCGTGCGGGGTGATCAACGGCGTCGTCGAGGACATGCAGGCGTACCTCGACGGTGCGGGCGTGGTGGGGTCCGTCATCACCTTCGCCGTCGAGAAGGCGTTCGGCAAGGTGGCCGACCTCGCAGGTCCCGGGTACCAGGCCCTGCGGACCGCGCTCACCGTGATGAACGTCGCGTCCAATATCGGCTCTCTCGTGCAGAACTGGCAGATCACCTGGTCGTTCACGAACGCCCCGCCTCTCATGGTGGGCGACGGGCAACAGGGGGACGCGACCACGCTGACCGCGAAGGTCGAGGGTCCCACCGCGAAGGTGCCGGCCGGGGTGGCGGCCTGCCTCGCGACGCTCGGCGTCGCCGACCCGACGAGTCAGAAGGACTCGCCCGTCGTCGACTTCCTCTTTCCGGCCTACATCACCACGATCGAGCCGGCTACCCTGCAGCTCATCTCGCCGGACCAAGGCAAGATCGACGAGAACAACGAGGTGTTCTGGACCATCGCGGCCGGTGCGCAGACGATGAAGGCCAAAGACACCGAGATCCTGTACAACACGGCGGGTTTCCAGCAGGTCTTCATCCGGCGCGCCGACACCATCCGCCTGGCCAAGGCCATCATCCAGTTGAACACCCCATCGGTGCAGAAGTACCTGGGGGACGGGCTCGCGGCGATCGCCGAGAACCTGGTCATGCTCGCCATGCTGCAAGACGTCTACTACCTCCCGGTCGGCTACCGGTGGCCCAAGGAGGAGCCGAAGCCGTCGGACGAGCCGGTGATCGCTGCGGAATTCGACCAGCTCGCCGGACCCGCGAAGAACCACTCTCTGCCCCCGGTACAGGGCTGCGTCGCGCCGTGGAAGGTCGAGTGGGTGACCGGCGAGCAGGTCGTGCAGCACCGCTGGTACGGCTCGGGCAACTCATTCGTTCCCGGGTCCTTCGAGTCAGAGGCGCCGGTGCCCGGGCAGATCCCGAAGCTGGATGCCGGCACCCTTCCGCCCGGAGCAAACGGATTCTGCTACTACGGCTTCGCCGATGGCAGGTACATCGTCAACATCCCGAAGTTCCCGGTGCCCCCGGAGGACCTCGTGAGCGGGGTCTGGAGCTCGTTCATGCCATCGAACTGCGAAGCCACCGCCGGGTACCTGCCGTCGGACGACCCC
The DNA here is from genome assembly GCA_039917005.1 of Pseudolysinimonas sp. Classification (GTDB taxonomy): domain Bacteria; phylum Actinomycetota; class Actinomycetes; order Actinomycetales; family Microbacteriaceae; genus JBDSKH01. The sequence goes on along the minus strand of JBDSKH010000217.1, from coordinate 2,807 downwards.
AACTCGGTGGCTCTGTTCCTCTTCGATGGCGCGAACCTGTCGGTGTACGGCTGGGGCAAGCAGGGCACCGACCCGAAGATGGCTCTCGTGCTGATCGCCGGCGGCAACGGCGAGTGCAACACGTTCACCGGAGGCCCGGTGAAGTTCAACGCGCCGGAGGAGTACTCGGCGCTGTCGGGGTTCAACTAGGAGACGCGCCGGTTCCGGCCACTGAAGCGCTCCCTTGCCGTCCCGCGCATCGGCGAGGACAATGCTCGTCAGCATCCGGATGGAGGGCCACGATGGCCGACGCGCTGAACACCGCATTCCACTTCGCCGACGAGGACCTGGTCGCCAATCGGGCCGGTCGATTGTCACCGGCACAGCAGGTGCGGATGTCGAAGATGCGAGGGCGAGCTCAGGTCGCGAATCTCGTCTTCGGCGGCATCTTCCTGGTCATCATGGTGATCATCGCGATCGTCGTGCTCCCCGGCCTGCTCGCACCGCAGCCGGCGGGGTCGTCGGCCGTGCCGCCCGGCATCATCGTGCTGGTGCTGGTGGGGGTCGTCGGCATCATCGTCTTGTCGGTGCTCAGAAGCCGGCGCAAGCTGGCCGGCGTCGCGGGAGCCGTGATGATGACCGAGGGTGATGCGAAGACCCGCTCGGGCATGGTCGACGTCGGGGAGGGTGCGGGGATGGCCTCGGTCTACCGGCTGACGGTCGGCTCGGTCACGTTCGCGCTCTCCGGCCCCGACCAGCTGGCTCCGTTCGTGGACGGCAGGCGCTACCGGGTGTATTACGTGCGCGGCACGCTGCCCGTCGTGGTGTCGGCGGAGGCCGTCTGAGACCCCGCTTCGGCCCGTCCTCGCACTCCTACCGCACGCGGGTCGCGACCAGGTGCTCCTGCTGCTCCCAGTTCGGGCCGTCTTCCGCATCGGCGACCCAGCCGTCCCACTCGAACGTGCCGGGGGTGATCGCGCTGAAGTTCCAGCGGATCGCCCGGCCGTCAGGATGCTGCACCGTGCGCTCGATGCCCTCCTGCCGGATCCCCCCCTCTCCGTAGGCCGTGCCTGTCAGCAGCGTCGCCTCCCCGGTGACGCCGGACGACGTGATGCGCCAGATGCCCGACTTCGCATCCCAGACCTGCATGGTCGCGCCGACCTCGGTGCCCGCGTCGTCGAGCAGGACGCTCTCGACCGCGCGGCCGTTCAGAGCCCAGGAGAAGATCCAGGTGCGCTGCGAGTCCGTCCAGGCGCCGCCGCGCGTGCGGGACCGGTGCGCGACTTTCCATTCCCCCACGAGCTGCCCGAAGAGAGCGAGCTCGGCCGCGTAGTCGGGGTGCAGGGCAGCCGTCATTCGCCCGGGGCTCCCGCATCGGTGGTGGTCACGTCGGTGCGATGGAAATTCACGTGCGACCGGCTCGCGGTCGGGCCGCGCTGGCCCTGGTAGCGGTTGCCGTACTGGCCTGAGCCGTACGGGTTGTCGACCGGCGAGCTCGTGCGGATGAAGCACAGCTGCCCGATCTTCATCCCCGGCCAGAGCTTGATCGGCAGCGTCGCGACGTTGCTGAGCTCGAGGGTCACATGTCCGGAGAAGCCGGGGTCGACGAACCCGGCGGTGGAGTGGGTGAGCAGGCCCAGACGTCCGAGCGAGCTCTTGCCCTCGAGGCGCGCGGCGACGTCATCGGGAAGGGTCACGAGCTCGAACGTCGAGCCGAGCACGAACTCGCCGGGGTGCAGGATGAACGGCTCGTCCGGCTTGGTCTCGATCAGATGGGTGAGGTCGGGCTGGTCATCGGCCGGATCGATGAACGGGTACTTGTGGTTGTCGAACAACCGGAAGAAGCGATCGAGCCGCACGTCGATGCTCGACGGCTGGATCATGTCGCGGTCGAGCGGATCGAGGCCGATGCGGCCCGCGTCGAGCTCGGCCCGGATGTCGCGGTCGCTCAGGAGCATGGGTACGAGGCTACTAGTGCCGGTTATGCTGAACGCGGCGCTCTGGCGCACGCGGATGTAGTTCAATGGCAGAACTTCAGCTTCCCAAGCTGATAGCGCGGGTTCGATTCCCGTCATCCGCTCTCTCCTCTCGAAGTCGTATATCCCCGAAGGCGACCATGGCCGAGCTGGTTCCCATCCCCTCGCCCGGCGTCCCGCTGGCCTACGGCGCCATGGGAGCCCCGATCGTCGTCGTCTTGCACGACAAGTACGGGCGGCTGCCGTGGCTCGAGCCCTACGCCGAGGCCCTCGCGAACCGGGGCGGGCTGCGCGTGCTCGTTCCCGACTTCTACGACGGGGTGGCGACCACGGAATCGGAGGGTGCCAGCGCGCTCATGGCCGCGCTCACCGACGAAGCCGCCGCCGGCATCCTGGGTGAGACGATCGCCGCGGAGCGCGGCGAGGGCATTGACGCGCAGCGGATCGGGCTGGTCGGGTTCTCGATGGGCGGCGGCATCGCTCTGCGGGGCGCGCAGGCGGGGCTCGCGGATGCCGTGGTCGCCTACTACGCGACCCTCGGTCCCGCAGACCCCGGCATCGTCCCCTGCCCGGTACTGCTGCACCTCGCGGAAGAGGACAGCTGGAGCGCGGGCGCCGACCCCGACTCGTTCGCCGCGCGGCTGCGCGACGACGGGACCCCGGTCACGGCGCACACCTACCTCGGAACGCTGCATTCGTTCGCCAACGCGACCCTGCGCGAGAAGGTCGACGGGCGCGCGGCCGCGCTCGCCTTCGCCCGTACGACCGTGTTCCTGGAGTCCCGGCTGAAGGATTAGCGGCGGCTCGGGCTACCCTCGTGCCATGCCAGGGTTCACCTCCGACATCGTCGAC
>JBDSKH010000216.1:0-4194 GCA_039917005.1 Pseudolysinimonas sp. | reverse complement strand
CACGAGGGCGCCGCCCGTGATCGCGGCGTTGTTCACGAGAGCGTCCAGTCCGCCGCGCTCACGCAGCAGAGCGGCGGCGGCCTCGACGCTCTCGTCGTCGGTCACGTCGAGAGGTACACCGAAGGCGTCGATGCCCTCAGCGCGAAGCGTGGAAACGGCCTCCTCGCGACGTCGTTGATCTCGCGCACCCACACCGACGCTCCAGCCGCGACGACCGAGGCCGGCCGCGGTTTCGTGTCCAATTCCCTTGTTGGCACCTGTGACAAGGGCCGTCATCTGTTCGGTCATGGTCCGACGGTAGGCGTGGGGGTGCCCAAGCGTCCAAGACCGATTGCGCGCTTGTCGATACCCCAGAGGTATTGAACTTGCCTTGCTTCAGGTATCACGGCGTCCTAGCGTTGCCCAGGTGGAGACACGAGAACTGCGGTACTTCATCGCCGTCGCCGAGGAACTGCATTTCGGTCGCGCCGCCGACCGCCTTCAGATGGCGCAGCCCCCGCTCTCGCGCGCGATTCAGCAATTGGAGCGGAGGCTCGAGGTTTCGCTGCTCGAACGCTCCGGGAGGCGGATTGCCCTTACTCCTGCTGGGGAGGTGCTGTTGAACGAGGGGAGGGTGGCTCTCGACGCGGTCCGGGGCGCGGAGCGGCGCACTCGACGCGCAGCAGCGGAACCCGGTCAGATCGTGCTCGCGACGAAGGCGGGAGCAGCCAACGAGGTACTGACGAAACTGCTTCACGCGTATCGGGCCTCGGGCGGCGCTCACGTCGATGTGCAGCTCGTGGGGATCGGGGAACCAGAGCGCATGCTGCGCGATGGGCGCGCCGATGTCGCGCTGCTGCACCTGCCCTTCGACGAGACCTCCGGCTTCGAGCTCGCAGAGCTTCACACCGAGGGCCAAGTCGCGCTGCTGCCTCTCGGGCATCCGCTGGCGAAGCGCAAGCGGTTGAGGGTTTCAGATCTAGAGGCTCAGCCTGACCTTCCGCTACCGCGCTGGCCGGAGCCGGACGGCACGTATCTCGACGGGCCGGGCCCGGCCGTCCGCGACCACGTGCAGCTGCTCCAGCTCGTCGGACTCGGGCGTGCGTGCGCGATCGTCCCCGAGTCGGCGCCCGTGTTCGGCAGCGCGCTCGCGGTCGTGCCGCTGGTCGACGCCGAGCCCGTGACGACCGTCATCGCGTGGCCGCCGCACCTTCGCTCAGTGGCGGTCGCCGAGCTTGTGCGCGCCGCTACGACGGGAGCCTCCAACGAAATCCTGGTCACGTGACGGGCCGCGAGGTGGTTGCGCGAAGGGTCTGGCGTAGAGTGTGCGAACCTCCTCAGGAGGCGTCTGCCGGGGTCTCTGGCTCCCGATAAGCGTCAAGACCCCGGCAGAACTTCATCAGACGCGTCAGGCGACGGCGTCTTTCCGGTGCTCGGGTAGAGCCATCGTCGTCACGACCGATGGGCGACCCAGAGCCCGGTACTCCCATCCGGCTTCCCGGTAGAGCGAGGCGTCGAGCGCGTGGCGCCCGTCGACGATCCGGCGCTCTGCGACCAGTTCGCCCAGCATGTCGGGATCCGCCTGCCGGAACTCGTCCCACTCCGTGAGAAGCATCACGACCTCTGCGCCCCTCGCGGCCTCCGCGAGCGAGTCCGCATAGTCCAGGTCGGGATAGGCGCGATGCGCGTTCTCGTTGGCCTCGGGGTCGTAGACGACGACTTTCGCGCCCTCGAGGTAGAGCATGCGCGCAACGTCCAGCGCGGGCGCATCGCGCACATCATCCGAGTTGGGTTTGAAGGCAGCACCGAGTGCCGCGATCCGCACTCCGTCGAGGCTCCCACCGGCGAGTTCACGAGCCAGGTCCACGGTGCGGCTGCGCCGACGGAGGTTGATCTGATCGACCTCGTCGAGGAACGCGACAGCGTGGCCGACACCCAGTTCTTCGGCGCGGTGCCGGAACGCTCGGATGTCCTTCGGCAGGCACCCGCCCCCGAAGCCCAGGCCGGGCTTGAGGAACCGCGCGCCGATGCGGTCATCCAACCCGAGCGCCGATGCGAGCAGGTTCACATCGGCGCCGGTCGCCTCGCAGACCTCGGCCATCGCGCTGATGTAGGAGATCTTCGTGGCGAGGAACGAGTTGGCCGCCACCTTCACCAGCTCGGCAGTCGCGAGATCGGAGACCACGAGCGGGGTGTCCTCATCGAGGATCGGCCGGAAGACCTTGCGCAGCATCGCCTCCGCCCAATCGGTCTGGACGCCGAAGACGAGGCGGTCCGGGTGCAGAGTGTCCTCGACGGCGAAGCCCTCGCGCAGGAACTCGGGGTTCCAGGCCAGATCGAGTTCCGTGCCGATCGGCGAGACCTCGTGCACGAGTCCGGTCAGGCGCGCAGCAGTGCCGATCGGCACCGTGGACTTGCCGACCAGAAGCGCCCTGCGGGTGATCCTCGAGGCGAGCTCGGTGAATGCGGAGTCGACGTACCGCATGTCGGCAGCGTGCGACCCGGGTTGCTGCGGGGTGCCGACGCAGATGAAATGGATGTCGCCGAACGCGGCGGCTTCGTCGAACGAGGTGGTGAAGCGGATGCGTCCGCTGTCGAGCGCCTCGCGCAGCTTCTCCGGGAGGCCGGGCTCGTAGAACGGGACCCGCCCCTCGGTGAGCGCCTGGACTTTGCCGGGATCGACGTCGACGCCGAGGACGTCGTAGCCGAGGACGGCCATGCAGATGGCGTGAGTTGCGCCGAGGTAGCCCGTCCCGATGACGGTGATGCGCGGAGATCCGACGTACGGTGTTGCGTCGTGAGGTGCCACGGTGTCCTCCTGGGGGATGCGGATGGATGTGGTGGAGCTTCTGCGTGCGCGCAATCGGGGTAGCGCACGCCTTGCCTAGCCGGAGCAGTTCACGTTGCTGAACCCTTCGCCGGCCGAGGAAGCGGTGTTGCCGCAGGTGACGACGTTGTCGCGGGCAGGAGTGAGGGAGAACCCGAAGCCGGGCCCATTGACGACGGCGACGTTGTCGCGGAAGACGTTTCGCGTGCCCCAGCCGTCGAGGATCTCGTGCGTCTGAAACCCGTCGCCGGGAGAGTTCGTGCCCGAGTTGCGCTCGACCAGCCACTCGTTCCCCTTGACGTCGACCCAGGAGTCGGCTTCGACGATGGACGAGCCATCGAAGGTGTTGCCGCGGATGATGCCGCCGGTTGTGCCCTCCTTGACGTCGATCGACTCCGAAGTTGTGCCCGAGATGTGGTTGCCGTCGATGATGTTGCGGTCGGAGGTGTCGGGCTGGCATCCGGACACGTCGCACCAGTTGCTTTCGGCCGAGCCGACGTAGATCCCCTCGCCGAATTTCGGCTTGCGCAGTCCGGTGTCGGAGATGGTGTTTCCCATGACGGTGTTGTCGGTGCTGAACCGTCGCAGGTGGATCGCTTCATCGCCGATGTGGGTGACTGTGAGGCCCTCGATGACCGAACCGACGGTCCCGTCGGCCATGACGCCCTTCTGTCCGTTGGTCACGGTGAAGCCGATCAGGTGCCAGTAGGAAGCCCCATCGAGATGGAACACGTACCCGTCCTCCGGGTCGCCGCCGTCGAGAATCGCGTCTGATGGACCGCAGAGGGTAATCGACGCGGTCGACGTTCCCGAGACCACGGTCGCGAAGTTGCCGACATACCGCCCGGCGCTGAGGACGATCACGTCGCCGGGTGCGGCGTCGGCGAGCGCGCCGACCAGTTCGTCGGCGGATCGCACCGAGGTCGGAGTCGGTTTGTCGGGACAGCCGGAAGCGGCTGCGACGACCGGGGCTTCGGAAGATTCTGACGGCGACGGAGTCGGGGACTCTGGCGCGGCATCCGGACCCCCGTCGCTCGTGGTCCCGAGAGCGGCGACGACCACGACGGTGCCGGCCACGCCGGCGAGCAGGACGACGACGATGACCACCAGGATTCGGTGCTCGCGGACGAACGCGGTCATCCGACGCGCTCCAGTTCACGCTCGGAGTCGGAGTCGGAGCCGGAGGCCTTGGCCGGACGCTGAGGCGAGGCAGACGGACGACGCAAGGCGACCTCCAGCTCGTCGCGCTCGATCACTCCGCGCGTATAGGCGCTGAGCGGCATCCGGTCGGCGTATGGGTTCTCGAAGCCGGCCGCGCGACGACGGATGCCGATCGGCAGCGAGACCAGAAGCGCCACGATGATGACGATCCAGAGGATCGTCAGCGG
>JBDSKH010000215.1:0-10212 GCA_039917005.1 Pseudolysinimonas sp. | reverse complement strand
GGTCGCCGCGTTCGCGGGTGCGCTCGCGGCGCTCGCGGTGACCCTGGGCCTCGCGAGCGCGCTTGGCCGCATCACGCCCACGCGCACGGTGCTCGCGGGCGTCGCGGTGTCCTCGCTCGCGGGGGCCATCACCAGCTTCGTCATCTTCTGGACCGTGACGGGCGATTCGTACCGCGAGATCCTCGGCTGGCTGCTGGGGTCGCTGAGCGGTGCACGCTGGCCGGCAGTAGCGATCGCGGGCATCGCGCTGATCGTCGTCGGGATCCCGGTCGCCCTCAGCGGACGGGTGCTCGACGCCTTCGCGTTCGGCGACACGACCGCGGCGTCGCTCGGGGTTCCGGTTCAGGGCGCGCGCTGGACGCTGCTCGCCGCGACGGCGCTACTGACCGGAGCGATGGTCTCGGTGAGCGGGTCGATCGGATTCGTGGGCCTGGTGCTTCCGCACGCCGTGCGTCTCGTCGTGGGGCCGGGGCATCGCGCGCTTCTGCCGCTGTCGGCTCTGGTGGGCGCCGTCTTCCTGGTCTGGGCGGACACCCTCGCCCGCACGCTGTTCGATCCGCGCGAGCTGCCGGTCGGCATCGTGACGGCCCTCATCGGGGCGCCGGTCTTCGCACTGCTGCTCGCCCGGCGACGGAGCGAGGCATGAGGGCCGGGACCGGGCTCGTCGTCGCCGGCGTGACCGTGCGAGTCGGCAGCGCGACGCTCGTCGACGACGCCGGGTTCACGGCCCCGGCCGGTGCCCTCACCGCATTGCTCGGACCGAACGGGGCCGGCAAGTCGACGCTGCTGCGCGCGGTCGCCGGCGTCGAGCGCCCAGCATCCGGCACGGTCGAGTTCGAGGGCGACGACCTGCTCGCCCTGCCGCGTCGCGAGCGCGCTCGTCGGCTCGCCCTCGTCGAGCAGGAGGCGGGCACGGAGCTACCGCTGACCGTGCGATCGGTGGTCGCGCTGGGGCGGACACCGCACGAGTCCCTGTTGGGAGGCCGCGATCCGGATGCCGTGGTCACGATCGACGCGGCGATGCAGACGGCCGGCGTCGCCGGGTTCGCCGAGCGCGAGTTCACGAGCCTCTCCGGGGGAGAGCGTCAGCGCGTCATGCTCGCACGGGTGCTGGCGCAGCAGCCTCGCATCCTGCTGCTCGATGAGCCCACGAACCACCTCGACGTCGCGGCGCAGCTCGAGGTTCTCGACCTGCTCGGTGAACTCGCCGCGGCCGGCACGACCGTCGTCGCGGCGCTGCACGATCTGACGCTTGCCGCGGCACATGCGGATGCGGTTGTGGTGCTCTCCCACGGACGCGTCGTCGCGAGCGGGCCGACCGCGGCGACCCTCACCCCCGAGCTCGTGCACGACGTCTACGGCGTCGACGCGCGCTGGATCGACAACCCGCTCACAGGCAAGCCGCTTCTCGCGGTCGCCCGCTCGGCCGGCTGAGGAGCGCGCCGAAGGCACGCTCCGCGGGCTCCTCAGGGAGCTAGCCGTCGGGATCCCAGCGGAACCGGGCCATCAGCGAGGCCGGCAGGAAGATCGCGCGCAGGCGGTCCCGGCGGTCGACGGTTCCGGCGATCGCCTTACGAACCGCGCGCAACTCGCCCACCGTCGGCACGCCGCGGCCGGGAGGCGCGAACGCCGACTCCTCGACGTCGGAGCGCAAGCCTGCGATCGTCTCGCGGTCGGAGCTGAGGACGACGGCGAGGCGCTCCGCGAAATCGCGCGGGGTCTCGCTCTCGGGCGCCGCCCAGCCGTAGTCGCGGGCGGTGTCGCGCAGCTCGGCCCATGCAGCCGACGCGGGATCCCTGCCCGATCGGATGTCCCGGAGTCGGCGCGTCCGGATGATGGTGCGGGCGACACTCGGCGCGAACGCCCCCAGTACGAGGATCGTGAGCAACGACAGCAGAACGATCGGCAGCGGGTTCGTGGCGTTCGCCGTGACGCCGCCGGTCGTCGGGTCGACGCCCTGCTCGTCGGGGCGCTCCGGCGCGGCGGCGGGGGTCGCCGTCGAGGTCGGAGCCGGTGTGGCCTCGTTCTCGGGGGTGAGCGGGTCGTCGACCGCTGCCGGCGTCGAGTAGTCGGGGATGACGCCACGGCCAGGCGTCGGCTCGAAGCGCAGCCAGCCGATGCCGTCGAAGTACAGCTCCGGCCAGGCGTGGAGGTCGTGCGAGCTGACCGTATAGGTCGTCACCCCATCCGCTGTCGATGCCGTGCCGGGCTGGAATCCGACGGCTATGCGTGACGGGATGCCCAGCGTGCGCGCCATGATCGCCATCGCCGACGCGAAGTGCACGCAGTATCCGGACTTCTCATCGAGGAACCTGGCGATGATCTCGGCGCCGCTCCCGTCGTAGCCCTTCTCGACGGGAGCGTCCTCCGAGTACAGGAAGGTGCCGTCGGTGAAGTAGGTCTGCAGGAGGATCGCCTTGTCGTAGCTCGTGACCCCTGCGGCAGTCACCTCGGCGGCCGTCGCCGCGATCGACTCGGGCAGTCGCGCGGGAAGCGCGAGCCACGGGTCGTCGCCGCCGGGATCCGGCATCGCGATGCTGACCTGCTCGAGGTTCGGCTTCACGTCGAGGAAGGTCACCTCGTACTGCTGGCCACGCACACCAGAATCGCCGCTGCGCGCCGAGAGCCCGTTGGGCTCCCAGTACCAGCTGCCGGTCACGCCCGTGACGGTCTGGCTGGGGTACGGCAGAGGGAGCCAGCGGCCCGAGATCTCGCCGACCTGCACGTTGGCGGCGAACAGCTCGCGATCGATCCTGTCGCCGAGCCCGATCGGGCGCGGGAACTCCGCGACGGTGTGGTCGGGATCGGATTCGATCAGGGTCGGCGACCAGCTTCGCCCGTTGAACTGGTCGAGGGTCGCCAGGCGCAGGTAGACGCCGGCGCCCGCCGTCGTCGTGTACGTCAAGGCGGTGACGGCCTCGCCCCGGCGCAGGTCGTCACCGAGGTTGATGAGCGGGTTGATGCCCGTCGCGACGCCGCCGCCGATCGGGCCCGGATCCTCGACGACCTCCGGCAGGAACGTCGGCGTGAGCAGACTGCCGCCGATGACGATCGTGCTCATGAGCGCCAGCACCGCCGTCGACGACGGACGGCGCCCCAGCCGCAGGATGACGAGGAACAGGATCGCGGTGACCATGAACCAGAGCGGGTCGGCGATGTCGGGCCGAACGACCACCGGCAGGGCGAGCAGAGTGAGCAGCGGCGCGGCGGCGAGCGCGGGTGCCCGCAGCACCGATACCGCGAGGTCGACGACCCAGGCACTGCCGATCATGAGGAATACGAGCAGCAGCACGATGCCCTGCTCGGGGGTCGCCGGCACGCGCTGCTCGGCGATCGACTGCCACCCCAAGTTGACGACGTCGTTGAGATGCTCGCCGGTCTCGAACGTCGGCAGGATGCCGAGCCAGGGGGTATCGCCGCCGAATCCGATCGTGACACCGAGCACCGCGACAGCGAAGGCGACGAGCGGCGGGATCCACCGAGCCGTCGTGAAGTAGCGGGTGATCGTCATCGAGGCCAGCACGAGGGCGGCGAACAGCCCGCCGACCAGCCACCAGCTGAGGTCCTGCAGCATGACGTGCAAGCCGGCGTAGGCGGACATGAGCGCGGCGAAGACGAGCAGGCTGCGTGGCCACAACACGGGCGGACGCTCACGGGCGGGCGGCCGGTACTGCGAGGCAGCCGCACCGCCGTTCGGGCCGCGCGCCGGTCGCCGCACGTCGACTGCCGCGTCGCGGAGGGTCATGCGCGCACCGTCGCGTCGTGACCCGCGGCGCGCCAAGCGTCGCCCGGCTCGGTCTCATCGTGCACGTTCACGCACTCCCAGCCGCCGCGCGTGAGGCGCTCCTTGACGCGCGGGTGCGGGCTCATGAAGAACGCGATCGCGGCCTGACCGCCTCGGCGCCGCTTGAGCAGCCAGGAGACCGTCTCCTCATCCGGGTCGGCGAGCAGGGCGAAGACGGGACCCTCGGGGTCGACGATGACCGACGTGCCGACGGGGTCGCGTGGCCGGTCGACGAGCCGCACGGCGGCGAGACTCGTCAGGAAGCCCTCCGAGCGGCGGCCGCCGAGTGAGCGCTGGCCGAGCGGCTCGACCTGCGGCACGGCCGTCTCCTCGATCAGGACGCGGAATCCCGCGGACTCCAGATGCGCGCCCAGCGAGGCCATCATGCGGACGACCCACTCGAACGACTCGCTGTGGGCGGTGGGCGACCAGGTATCGCCCGGGTCGGGCACGGCATCCGGGTAGCCGCTCTGGCGGGTGTCGACGACGATGCGGGCGTCCGGGTGGCTGCGGTGCTCCTCCTGGCGCACCATCAGCTCGCCGTGCCGCGCCGACGCGCGCCAGTGCACGCGGCGCAGGGCGTCGCCCGGCCGGTACTCCCGGGTCGTCAGATCGTCGTCGTTGCCGGTGATGCGACGCTGCACGAGCTGGGCGCTGCCTTCGCCATCCGCGAGAGTCGGGCCGCCCGGCGGAAGGTCCACGACCTCCGGGACCACGACGAGCCGGTCGGCCTCGCCGACCGCGAGCACGGCGTTGACCATGCCGAACGGATCCTCGTACTCGACCACGAACGGGCCGATCGGGTAGAGGCCGCGGCGCGGTGGCAGCAGCTCGTAGTCGACCGCGCGCACGCGCTTGGCGGCCGAGCCGATCTGGATGCTGTCGAGCGACTGAGGCGTCATGTGCTGCGCCCAGGGGATGGCGTCGTTCCAGAGCAGCGGTGTACTCGCGCTGGACGCGACGTTGCGCACGCGCACCGTGACGCGCGTGAGCCCGCCCGCCGCGACGACAGGGGGCGAGAACAGCCGGATCACCTCGAACCGCGGCTTGCGGACCCGCACCACGATGGCCGCGACGATCACCAGCAGCAGGGCCAGGCCGGCGATGACCAGCACCTCGCGGCGTCCCGCCGTGTATCCGATCACGAGCGAGATCACGCCGATGATGAGCGTGACGATTCCCCGAGGCGTGAGGTGGGAGGTGCGCTTGCGGAGGAGCGTCTCTCCCTCTCTCCGGCGCCGGCTGGGCCGGGCCATCAGGCGGGTCCGGCGGCTCCCAGCGGCACGGGCGTCGAAGCCACGATGCGCGCCGTGATATCGGCGAGCGCCTCGACCCCGAGCGGGCTCGAGCCCACGCCGGAACGCACGGTCATGAGGCGATGCGCGAGCACCGGGACGGCGAGCGCGTCGATGTCGTCGGGAAGCACGAAATCGCGGCCGTCGAGGGCGGAGCGGGCCTTGGCGGCGCGCACCAGCTGCAACGTCGCGCGCGGGCTCGCGCCGAGGCGCAGTTCGCGGTCGACGCGGGTCGCGGCGGCGATCGCGACGGCGTAGTGCTCGACGGCCGGGCTGACGTAGACGGCGCGGACGGTGGCGATCATGCGTCCGAGACGGTCGAGCGTGACGACCGGGGACAACGCGTCGAGCGGGCTGCCACCCTCGCGGCTGCGCAGCATCGCGGCCTCGTTGGCAGCATCCGGGTACCCCATGGAGATGCGCGCCATGAAACGGTCGCGCTGAGCCTCGGGAAGGGCGTAGGTGCCCTCCATCTCGATCGGGTTCTGCGTCGCGATGACCGTGAACGGCACCGGGAGCGCGTAGGTCGAGCCGTCGACAGAGACCTGCCGCTCCTCCATGCTCTCGAGCAGAGCGGACTGCGTCTTCGGACTGGCGCGGTTGATCTCGTCGCCGATGACGATGTTCGCGAAGACCGGGCCGGGCTTGAACTCGAACGCGCGATCGGCCTGGTTGTAGATGCTGACGCCGGTAATGTCGGCCGGCAGCAGGTCGGGCGTGAACTGGATGCGGCTGACGCTGCAGTCGACGCTCCTCGCGAGCGCCTTGGCCAGCATCGTCTTGCCGACGCCCGGAACGTCCTCCACGAGCAGGTGACCCTCGGCCAGCAGCACGGTCGTGGCGATCTCGACCGCCTCCCTCTTGCCGTCGATGACGGTCTCCACCGCTGCCATGACGGCGCGGCTGTCGAGAAGGAATTCGGCGATCGGGAGCGACTCGGCGGAAATGGCGGCGTCGGTACCCTTCACCGTTGCCTTCTGGTCCGCGTCGCTGCGGTAGGCGTTCATCGCGTCAGTCTGCCATCTCTGAGTCTCTGTCCATACTGTGAAGTTGCCCCATCACCTGTGGATACGGGCAGTCGAGGCTAAGTACGGCAAATACGGACGCTCGACCGCGTATTGCGCTTGGTTGTACACGTCAGCCGCACTTAGCGGTCCCGCGCCCGCAGGCCGGCTTCGTACCCTTCACGCCAAGCCTCTTCGCTGCCCAGGCGGAACATGTCCTGATCGGCAGGGCGGATCAGCGCGCGGGCACCCGGAAGGTCGAGATCGCCGACCAGATGCGCCAGGCCGCGGACGATCGCGACCGGCATCCCGCTCGCCTTGCCCTTCACCAGGTCGGCGGCGCCCGCGATCTCGTCGGCGACGGCGGCGATGGTGGCTTCGAGTAGGTGACCGGATGCGTCGGTCGTGCCGCGCAGATCGTCGACGACGTGCAGGCCGGCCGCCCCGATCGCGGCATCGGTCTGGCCCTCTCGCCAGGGACGCCCGAGCGTGTCGCTCAGGATGACGCCGACCTTCTTGCCCGTGCGCTCGCGAAGGGCGGTCGCGATCGCGAGGGCGCTGGCATCCGGGTCTTCGGGCAGGAGCAGCACCATGCCGTCGGGCGCGTTGGAGGCATCGACGCCGGCCGCCGCCATCACGAGTCCCTGTGGATTCTCGACAATGCGAGTCGTGCCGCGAGCGTGCTCACGCGTCGCGACGACCCGCACGGTCTGGTCGGTGATTGCCGCCTCCCGATCCGCAGCGGCGACTTGCCTGCCCTCGGCCTTGCTGACGATCTTGGAGGTGACCGCGATGATGTCGCCGTCTTCGAGGGTGGTGCCCACCACATCCAGAATCAGCTTCGCCAGGTCGTCACCTGCCACGATCTCGGGGATTCCCTCGACACCCCAGACCTCGAGCCGCGCGCTCATCGCACCAGCTTCGGCAGAACGTCGCGGCCGAAGACCTCGAGCCATTCGCGCTGGTTGCGCCCGACGTTGTGGAGGTAGATGCGGTCGAAGCCGAGGTCGGCGAATGCCTGGATGTGGGCGCGGTGGGCATCCGGATCGGCGCTGATCAGGATGCGGCCCTCGAAGTCCTCTGGGCGCACCATGCGCGCCATCTGCTCCAGTTCCTGCGGCGACCGGACGTCGCTCTTGCTGAAGCGCATGCCCAGATTCGGCCACTCGGTGAGGGCGTTCCGCATGGCCTCCTCGTCGGTCGCCGCCCAGCTGAGGTGCAGGCGCAGGACCTTGGGCATGGTGCTCGCGTCGCGGCCGGCCTCCTTCGCGCCCTCGGCGAATCGGGCGAGGAGCGTCGTCAGCTTCTCGGCGGGCGCGGCCTCGGTGATGAGGCCGTCGACCGTACGGCCGGCGCGCTTGGCGGTGACCGGACCGGATGCAGCGACCAGGATGTCGGGGGCGCGTTCGGGCATCGTCCACAGCCGGGTCGATTCGAGGCGGTAGTACTGGCCCTCGTGGCGGACGTCCTTGCCGCTATGGCCGCTCGCGAACAGCTTCTTGATGATGTCGACGGCCTCGAACATGCGGTTGATGCGCTCGGGGGCATCGGGCCAGTAGGCGCCGACGACGTGCTCGTTGAGCGCCTCGCCGCTGCCGAGGCCGAGCCAGTGCCTGCAGGGGTACATCGCGGCCAGGGTCGCGGACGCCTGAGCCACCATCGCGGGGTGCATGCGGAAGGTAGGCGCGGTGACGCCGGTGCCGAGGTCGCCGCTAGTCGTCTGGCCGAGGGCGCTCAGGACATTCCAGACGAACGATGCCTGACCCTGCTGCGGGATCCACGGCTGGAAGTGGTCGGCTGCCATGACGCCGGTGAAGCCGTGCTGCTCGGCTGCCTGGGCTAACTCGATGACCTCGGTCGGGTGGAACTGCTCCAGCATCGCGGCGTAGCCGATCTGCGGCTGGGTCGGGCTACGCGGCATGGGTACATCCTGTCGCGTGGCGGGCGTGCCGCGAGGTCTTGCGGTGCGGTCTATTAAGCCCGAAGCGAAATTGCCCCATTCTTCGACGGCTTTGGCTCAGACCACTTCAGAAAGTGATAAAGTCCTGATCAATAGGGGGTAATTACAGGAATGTAATTAGTCAACTCATCCTAACGAGTAAGGAACTTCCCGTGGCCACCATTCCGATCGCCCTCAACGGGGGCGGCATTCCCCGGTTTCTTAAGCACATTCAGGATGCAGGTGTCCCGTCCAAGGTCACCGTCGCCTACCTGAAGTCGGCCGGTTTCAAGTCAAGCAACGACGTATCGTTGCTAAATCTGTTCAAGGGGCTCGGCTTCCTCGACGCAAGCGGCATTCCCACCGGAACTTGGAAGTCCTACCGTGACAAGACCCAGGCCAAAGCAGTTCTCGCGGAGGCGATCCGCGCGTGCTACCCGGACCTTTTTCACCTGTACCCGGACGCCAGTTCGCGAAGCGACACGGAGGTCGTCAACTGGATTAAGGCGAATTCGAGCTATTCGGAGTTGCAGGCATCACGCGCATTGAAGACGTTTCGCTACTTGGCCGCCGAAGCGGATTTCTCCGGCACGGTGACCGCATCGGCTTCCTCACCGGCAGCGACAGCTGCACCGGCTCCTGCGCCCGCGCCTGCCTTGCCTCTGGTACGCAACATGCCGAGCGTGAATATCAACATCGAGCTACACCTTCCTGCGACGGATGACGAGAAGGTGTTCGAAAGCCTTTTCAAGGCAATGAAGAAGAACCTTCTCGATGTCTGACATTGCCGACTGGCACGATCGGGCTGCTTCGTTTGAGGATGAGGCAGCCCGCCTGCTGGGTACCGCAAGCGGGACTGTAAAGTCGAGAGCGGTCACCGTCGAAAAGACGTATGACTCCATCGTTCTACTGAACTCAAAGCAGGACGGCTTTCTGCGGCAGGCTTTGCGGTGTGTGTCGGCCGGCCTGAATCGGGCAGCTCAGATCATGGCATGGCTGGCGATGGTCAATCTCATTTTCGAGAAACTGTCGGAGGACAAACTTGTCGCCCTGCGCCGTGAGCGCCCAGCCTGGACTGGTGCGGACATTTACGAGATCGCAGAAACTCAGACCGAATTCGCAATCGTCGAAATTCTCCAGCTGGTCGGTCTTGCAACCAAGACCGAAAAAAAGAACCTTCATGGGCTGTTGTCGCGGCGAAACGAGTGCGCGCATCCCACCAACTACCAACCGACCTCCAACGAAGCCCTCGGCTACATCGACGAAGTCATTAATAGAATGCGGACACTTCAAGCCAAGAACGCCGACTAGACAGGAACGTGGCGGCTATACCTCAACGTGGTGGACGAGCCGCGCGTTGACGTGGACCTCAGAAATGCGCGGCACGCGGCAGATGCGGGCACGCGTCGCTTCGACCGGCGAGCGCGGCGATCTGTGGGCCGCAAGTCACAAAGGACCACGCCAACTACCCGGCGTATCAGCGCAAGACCGACCGCGAGTTCCCGTTGTTGCTGCTCGAGGCGCGGTAGAAATGACAGCAGCGGACGGGAGACTGGATATTCAATGGACGAGTTTCTCCAATACGCCGGTGCGTGGTCGACGATCGTTCAGGCGGTTGTCGTAGTCGCGGCAATCGCATTCAGTGTTACGCAAGTGCGCCAAGGCGCTCGGTCCCGCGAGCTGTCTTCGCTTCAGGACGTCTTCGCTGGTATGCACAGTGTCGAAGCTTATGAGCGACGAGATCGCGTTCTAGGACACGCGTCCGACGTCAACGATTGGACATACGCGGAACGCATCGAGGCCCGCAAGGAAGCTGACCACCTACAACGAATTGGGTTTTACATACGTCATCGCTTCTTAAGAAGGCGGCTCGTCCTGGAGATGTACAGCCTCCTGATTATCAACCTCTGGCGGGCCGAGAAGACCTTCGTTGAAGCGGAGCGAATGCGAATGGGCGCGCCGTTGTACTCGAGCGATTTCGAAGACTTGGCTGTAGCGGCAGAACGGTATCGAAAAAGGCGAAACCTTCCTGTGGATGGCTCGTACCTGATCGACCAGCCGAGTGATCCAACCACGCCCGCGGATGTCATCGATGCAGAACGCCCCAAGCCTTCGAGAGGAAAGCGTCGATCCGCGAGCCGACCACAGACTCGCTAACCCCTTCGACGCGCGATCTTACGTCGGGCCAGG
>JBDSKH010000214.1:0-8129 GCA_039917005.1 Pseudolysinimonas sp. | reverse complement strand
GGTCAGGCTCGTCGGTGCGAAGTCGGCGTTGCGCACGACCCCGGCCACGATCAGACGCGGGCCGCTCGCCGTCTCCAGCGCCGCCAGCACGCGTGCACCGTCGCGCGAGACGTCGAACGAGACGATCCGGCCGTCGGCGGGAAGGCCCGGCACGGGGAACTGCGTGCCGTCGGGGGCGATCGCGAGCAGAGCGCTGGGGTCCCCGGCCGGCACCGTCCAGGTGTACCCGCTCGGGTCGAGCGACGGCGGGAGGAGGTCGGCCCGCTCATCGAGCAGCACGGGATCGTCGTTCTCGCGCACCAGGCTGACGCCCTCCGCGACTCGTATGGCCATCGCCTTGCGCTGACGCGAGAGGGACGCCGCGGTCGCGCCGAGCGGATCGACAGCGCGGCCGATGGCGTCGAGAGCCGTCACGCCCGACGAGGTCAGGATGCCCACCCTGTCGTCGAGCCCGCCCACGGGATCGTTGCCGACGACGAGCTGCGACTCGGCCGTCGACCCGCCGTCGGGAATCGCCAGTGTGAAACCGGTGGAGAGGATGGTGACCTCGCGCACCGACGTGATCGAGGCGAGGGACTCGGTGAGCTGCTGCAGCATCCGGCGCTTGGTGATCGTGTCGGCGGCCTGCACCTCGGAGGTCAATTCCACCGTTGCCACCCCGGCGTTGATCTCGGGCGGATCCCCCTGCTCGGTGCCGGCCGGGAACGCCGAGAACAGCACGCCAGCGCCCTGCCAGGGCGAGGGGCCGAGCAGCAGCTGGCTGACGACGCGTCGAGGGACGTTGGACCCGGTCGGGAACCACCGCCGATCGGGAACCAGGAACGAGAAGGTCGGGTCGAAGAAGAACAGGTCGTAGGAGCTGAAGATTCCGGTGAACCGGTTCGGCGGCAGCAGCGTGCCATCGGGTGCGGACGAGATGCGCCATTGCCCGTCGGTTCCCTGGACGAGACCGAAGGGCAGCTCGACCGAGTCCGCCGAGACCGTGTAGTGCCCGTCGGCATCGACGCTGGCGGAAGCGCTCACCGTGACAGACCAGGTGTTCTCGGCGAGCGAGACGGGCGCGATCGGGGTCGCGCTGATGAGCGTGCGCGCACCGGGGATCCAGGAGAGCCGGAAGTCATCGGTCAGGTACTCCCGCGCCACCTCGTAGTTCTTCTGAGGCCCGCGACCGGCGCGGATGAATCCCGAGATGATGTCGCCGGGCGAGGCGTCGGCCGCGGGACCTGGTGGCAGCGAGGTGAGACTCTCGTCCGAATCACCCGACACGATCTGATCGGTCGTCACGCCGCCGCCGGTCGGGATGCTGACGCAGCCCACCAGCAGGCCGGCGAGTAGCAGGGCGGCCGGCCCCACCATCCAGCGACGCGTCCGCGCTCCACGCTCCCCGCCGCGCCTCACGATGCCTCCTCGTCGTCGCGCACCAGATCGAGCGCGTCGTCGGGCGGGAGGTCGAGCGGCGACCCGCCGCCGAGCAGCTCGCCGCGATGCCGCGGGATCGTCAGGCGGAAGCAGCTTCCGCGCCCCGGCTCCGACCAGACGTCGAGGTCGCCGCCGTGCACGATCGCGTCCTCCTGCGAGATCGCGAGGCCGAGGCCGGTGCCGCCGGTCGAGCGCTGCCGCGACGGGTCCGCCCTCCAGAACCTGTCGAAGACCCGAGCCATGTCGGCGGGGGCCAGGCCGACGCCGAAGTCGCGCACCGCGATCGCCACGGCGCTCGCGTCGCTGTCGACGTAGACCACGATCGGACGTCCCTCGCCGTGGTCGATGGCGTTGCCGAGCAGGTTCTGCAGGATGCGGCGGATGCGGCGGCCGTCCACCTCGGCCTCGAAGTACCCGCCGGGGGCGACGAGGCGCAGTTCGCTCTTCTTCTCACGCGCGAGCGGCATGACGGCCTCGATGGCGTCTTCGACGAGGCGCACCAGGTTGGTGGGCTCGACCTCGAGCTGCACGGCACCGGCGTCGTACCGGCTCATCTCGAGCAGGTCGGCGAGCAGCAACTCGAAACGCTCGGTCTGGGTGTGCAGCAGCTCCGCGGTGCGGGCGGTCGCAGGCGGAAAGCTCTTGCGCTGGTCGTACAGCACCTCGCCGGCGAGCCGGATCGTCGTCAGCGGCGTGCGCAACTCATGGGACACGTCGGACACGAAGCGCTGCTGCACGCGTGACAGATCGGCCAGCTGCCGGATCTGGCGTTGCAGGCTGTCAGCCATCCTGTTGAACGAGCGGGCCAGCGTGGCGAGTTCGTCGTCTCCCTTCTCCGGCAGGCGCTCCTCGAGCTGGCCCGCGGCGAGCTTCTCGCTCGTCTCCGCGGCGACCCGCACCGGGCCGACGATGAGCCGCACCACCAGGTAGGCGACGGCACCGATCAGCAACACCAGGGCGAGCCCGCCCAGGATCAGCGTCTGCTGCACGAAGTCGAGGGTCTGCTGCACGTCCTTGAAGTTGTAGACGAGGTAGAGCTGGTAGTCCTGGGCCTGCACGCTCAGCAGGGTGCCGGTGATGACGGCGGGATCGGTTCCCACACCGGACGGGTCGGCGATGGCGAGGGACTGCCACGAGACAGAGTCGCCGTCACTCGCCAGAACGGCCGCGCGCAGAGAATCGGTCGCCATCTCCTGGTCCCAGGCGTCGCTGGCCTGGTCGATGAAAGGCGCCTGCCCGCCCTGCTCGGGCGCGCGCAGGATCGCGACGAGCGGCGCCGTCGACACCGAGTCGTTGATCGCGCCCGCGGCGGCGTCGAAGACGCTCTCCAGGTCTTGCGCCTCGCTCGCCTCGCCCGCGGTCGTGAAGACGGACTGGGCACTGGTCGCCGCGCGCCCCGCCTCGGCGACCACCTGGTCTTTGCGCGACTCGAAGAGGTTGGTGCGGACGCTCGTCGAGATGTAGACGCCGATGATCGTGATCGCGATCGCGGAGAGGGCGACGGTGATCGCGACCGTGCGGATCCGCAGCGAGCCAGACCAGAGCCTGCGGAGCCGGGCGAGCCCCGCCCTCCAGTCGATGCGGCGCACGGGACGCCTAGCTGACGGCGCCCGCGCGGTATCCGACGCCGCGCACGGTCATCACGATGCGCGGGTTGTCGGGGTCGTGCTCGACCTTGGCGCGCAGGCGCTGAACGTGCACGTTCACCAGTCGCGTGTCGGCCTTGTAGTGGTAGCCCCAGACCTGCTCGAGCAGCATCTCGCGGGTGAAGACCTGCTGCGGCTTGACCGCGAGCGCCAGCAGCAGCTGGAACTCGAGCGGCGTCAGGTTGATGCGGTCGCTACCGCGGCGCACCTCGTGGCCTTGCACATCGATCAGCACGTCGCCGATGCCGACCGTGTCGGCGCTCTCGGGCAGAACCGGGCGAAGCCGGGTCTTGATGCGGGCGACCAGCTCTTTCGGATTGAACGGCTTGACCACGTAGTCGTCGGCGCCGCTTTCGAGACCCTTCACGACATCCGTCGTCTCGCCCTTGGCCGTCAGCATGATGATCGGCACGCCGCTCTCGGCGCGGATCGCTGCGCAGACCTGGATGCCGTCGATGCCCGGGAGCATGAGGTCGAGAAGCACCAGGTCGGGTCGCATGACCCGGAAGAGCTCGATGGCCTCTGCCCCGTCGCCGGCGAACTGCGGCTCGAAGCCCTCGGCCTTGAGCACGATGCCGATCATCTCGGAGATGGCGGTGTCGTCGTCGACAACGAGGATGCGTGCGTTCATCGTTCTCAAGAGTAGTGGAGTGTGAAAACATGAACGTGAGATGCGCCCGCCTTTGATTCGGAGTGAGTCTTGAGCGACAACGAGAACTGGCAGGCGCCGAGCGCCCCGCCCCCGCCGGCGCGACCGGCACCCTATGCGGGGTCCGCCCCGCCTCCCCCGGCGGGTGCCCCGCACGGGTGGACGCCCCCGCCGAAGCCCGGGCTCATCCCGCTGCGCCCGATGACGCTCGGCCCGATCCTGGCCGGGTCGTTTCAGGTCATGCGACGCAACCCGCGCGCGACCCTCGGCCCCGCGCTGATCCTCTCCGTGCTGCTCACGATCGTCACGGCTCTCGGCCTCACCCTCTACGTCGGCGCGATCTCGCGCGTCGCCTATGCGACGACGGACGGGGATGCCGAGGCGCTGGCGGCGGGCAGCCTGGTCGTGTTCCTTCTCGTCGGGGTGCTCGGCGGTGCTGCCCTCACGGTCGCCACCGCTGTGCTGCAGGCGCTCATCGTGACGGAGGTCGCCCGTGGCTCGGTCGGCGAGAAGCTGCGCCTCGGACAGATCTGGGCGCGCGCACGCGGGCGCATCGGCGCGGTGGTCGGCTACACCGTGCTGCTCATCGTGGGGGCCGCCGTCGGCCTCACCCTGTTCTTCGGGATCATCTTCGGCATCACGCTCGCCGCGACCACGGGCTCTGGCTCGGGGTCGGGCACGGCGCCCGGCAACATCGCGGGCGTGGTTTTCGCGACGATCGGCGTCACTCTCCTCGGCTACGCCGGCGTCCTCGCCGTCGCCCTCTGGCTGGGCACCAAGCTCGCGTTCGTCCCTGCGGCGATCGTGCTCGAGCGGCTGCCGATCCGCGCGGCGATCGTGCGTTCGTGGACGCTGACGCGCGGCTACTTCTGGCGCACCCTCGGCATCCAGCTGCTGGTCTCGGTCATGATCTCGTTCGCCACGCAGGTCGTCACCGTCCCGGTGTCGCTCGTCCTGTCCCTGGCGACGAGCTTCGTGCTGCCGACGGGAGGCTCGTCCAATTCCACCGAGATGGCGGCACCGGCGATCATCGCGCTGATCGTCAGCTCTGCCGTCGTGGCGGTCGTCACCGCCGTCGGACTGGTGCTGCAGTCGGCCACGGCGTCACTTCTCTACATCGACCTGCGCATGCGCAAGGAGGGTCTCGACCTCGAGCTCCTGCGCTACGTCGAGGCACGTCAGACCGGAGCGGACATCCCCGACCCGTACCTGCCGCACGCACCCGGCGCCGTGCCCGCGCCCGCGGCCGCGTAGCCGCATCCGATGCTCCTGCCGCTGCCGTTCGACGTCCCGGTCGATCCCGACGCCCCCGAGGCGCGGGAATGGCTGATCGACGAGCTCAGCAAGCAGCCGTATCAGGCGGCGAAGCCGAATCTCGTCGATCTGCTCGCGCAGCAGATTCTGCAGTGGCTCGGTGATGTCATCGATTGGCTTTTCGGCAACGGCCCCGCTGGTCCGACCACCGATGTGCCCGTCTGGCTGATCGCCGTGCTGGTGCCTGTCGTCGTAATCCTGATCGTCGCCTTCCTGCTCTACGGACTCCCCCGGCTCAACCGGCGCAGCTCGGTGACCGGGGCGCTGTTCGGCGAGGACGATGTTCGGGATGCGGCGAGCATCCGCCGGGCGGCAGAACGGGCGGCGGCGGCCGGCGACTATTCGACCGCGATCGCGGAGCTGTGCCGATCCATCGCCCGCGGCCTCGCCGAGCGCTCGCTCGTCTCGACGTATCCCGGCACCACGGCGCGCGAGTTCGGCCGGCGGGCGGCGCTCGCCTTCCCCGCGGAGTCCGGGGCGCTCGAAACCGCGGCCCTCGACTTCGACGGCGTCCGCTACCTCGATCGCGTCGGCACGGTGGAGCAATGGACCGCGATGGTGGCGCTCGAGAAGCGCCTGCGCACCGCGCGTGCCGTCGCCGACCTCGAGACGGCCGGGGCTGCCGGATGAGCACGTCGGTCCGGATCCGCCAGGAGGATCCCGAACAGGAGTCCCTGACGCCGACGGTCAGGCGCACCGCACGCCGCGCCGCGTTCTGGGTGGTGATCGGCGTCGCGCTGATCCTGGTCGCGATCGTGCTGGTCGTCCTGCGCGGCAATGCGGCCGCGGGCATCCCGCTGGCAGCCGACAATCCCGCGCCGGCCGGTGCCATGGCGCTCGCCGAGGTGCTGCGCCAGCATGGCGTGGACGTGATCGAGACCTCCAGCCTCTCCGAGACCGAAGACCTGCTGACCGGACATGCGGGACAGACGACCGTCCTGCTCTGGGACATCGACGTCCTCCTCGACGCCCATCAGCACGAACGGCTGCTGAGGGCGACCGACTACCTGGTCGTGCTCGACCCCACCTTCCTCGAGCTCGAGGACCTGGCGCCCGGCATCGCCCAGGCCGGAGGCACGGACGGCGAGTTCGACGCCGACTGCGACGTCACCGCCGTCCAGAAGGCCGGGTCGGTGGATGCGGGCGGCGCGGCCTACCGCATCGTCGACGACATCCTCGCGACCGGCTGCCTCGCCGACGACGACCGGTACGGACTCGTCGAGACCCGTCACGGCGGCGGAAAGGTCACCGTGCTGGGGCTGACCGAGGCGCTGAGCAACGGCGAGATCATCAAGGCCGGCAACGCCGCACTCGCCCTCAACCTGCTCGGTGCCCACGAGACCCTGATCTGGTACATCCCCGGCACCGACGATCTGAGCGACCAGGCGCCGCTGACCATCGGCGATCTCACCCCGCCGTGGGTGTTCCCGTTCGGGCTGATGATCCTGCTCGTGGCGCTCGGCGCCATCTTCTGGCGCGCGCGCCGCGTCGGGCCGCTCGTCGTCGAGAACCTCCCGGTGGTCGTGCGCGCGAGCGAGACCATGGAGGGGCGCGCCCGCCTCTACGAGCGCAGCAACTCCCGGCTGCATGCCCTCGACGCCCTCCGCATCGGCACCGTGGCCCGGCTGGCGCGCACCTGCGGCCTGCCGCGCACCGCATCGGTGACCGAGGTGGTGGATGCCGTGGCGGCCCTGACCGGACGCGACCGCGAGGCCGTGGCCGGCATCCTGATCGATCACGCCCCGACCACCGACTCGGAGCTCGTGCACCTCTCCGACCAACTGCTGCGCCTCGAGTACGAGGCGTCGGAACGAAGCCGCCCGTAAGAACAGAATGGACCCCATGACCACCGACAGCAGCTCCCTCCGCGATTCGTTCGCGCGCGTCCGCACCGAGGTCGGCAAGGCCGTCGTCGGGCAGGACGGTGCCGTGACCGGCCTGCTCATCGCCCTGCTCGCCCAAGGGCATGTGCTGCTCGAAGGGGTGCCGGGCGTCGCCAAGACCCTGCTGGTGCGCACGCTCAGCCACACGCTCAACCTCGACACCAAGCGCGTGCAGTTCACCCCCGACCTGATGCCGGGCGACATCACCGGCTCGGTGGTCTACGACCCGAAGTCGGGCGAGTTCGAGTTCCGCGAGGGCCCCGTCTTCACGAATCTGCTGCTCGCCGACGAGATCAACCGGACGCCCCCGAAGACGCAGTCCGCGCTGCTGGAGGCGATGGAGGAGCGTCAGGTCTCGGCCGACGGCGTCACCCGCCCGCTGCCGGTGCCGTTCCTCGTGGCCGCGACCATGAACCCGATCGAGTACGAGGGCACCTACACGCTGCCCGAGGCGCAGCTCGACCGCTTCCTGCTCAAGCTCGTGCTCGACGTGCCAGAGCGCGACACCGAGGTCGAGGTGCTCACGCGCCACGCGAACGGATTCAACCCGCGGGATCTGGCCGGCGCCGGCGTCAGCGCGGTTCTCGACGCCAAGACGCTCGCGCTCGCGCAGAAGGACGTCGGCACCGTCACGGTGAGCCCCGACGTGCTCGGCTACGCCGTCGACCTGGCTCGCGGCACGCGGCAGAGCCCGTCGGTGAAGCTCGGCGTCAGCCCGCGCGGGACGACGGCCCTGCTCGCCGCATCCCGCGCCTGGGCGTGGCTCACCGGCTCGGCCGGCGTGACGCCCGACCACGTGCAGGCCATGGCGGTGCCGGTGATGCGCCACCGCATCCAGCTGAAGCCGGAGGCGGAGCTCGAGGGCGTCGCACCCGATGCTGTGCTGCGGTCGATCATGCAGCAGGTGCAGGTGCCGATCTAGCCATGGCGGTCAGTGGGTGGTTCGTCTCGTTGCTCGCCGGGGGCACCGTGCCCGTCGTGCTGCTCGGCGGCTGGCCCGGCCTGCTGCTCTGGCTCGCTCTGCTCGTCGTGCTGGTGACGATCGACCTGATCGTGGCCGGGTCGCCGCGGGGTCTGAGGTTCGCCCGTGAGGCGCCGGCGCGGGTGCGGCTCGGGGAGTCGGTTGCCGCCGAGCTGTTCGTGGCGAACGGTGGCCGGCGAACGGTGCACGGCATCCTGCGTGACGCGTGGCAGCCGTCGGCGGGCGCCCGGCCGACG
>JBDSKH010000213.1:0-9747 GCA_039917005.1 Pseudolysinimonas sp. | reverse complement strand
GGACCAGACTTAACGTCGGCGCTGCTTCTTGCTTCGCTGCTTCGCTCATTGGTTGGAACCTTCTTTTTCCCGATGGGTTTCATGTCGGGCGGCACGCTCGGGAGAACATGCGACATGTCGGCCTCGGCGACCTGCTCGAGCGGCTCGAGCGGCTGCGCAAGCAGCTCGCGTCGGAGGGACTGTTCGATGCGGATCGCAAGAAGCCGCTGCCCTTCCTTCCCGCCTGCATCGGTCTCATCACAGGAAAAGACAGCGACGCCGAGAAGGACGTCATCCGCAACGCGCAGCTGCGCTGGCCGTCGGTGAACTTCCGGGTGCGGCATGCGGCCGTGCAGGGCGACCGTGCCGCGGCGGATGTCGCAGCGGCGATCCGCGAGCTCGATGCCGACCCCGAGGTCGAGGTGATCATCGTCGCGCGCGGCGGCGGCGACTTCCAGAACCTGCTGGCCTTCAGCGACGAGGTACTGCTGCGCACGGCGGCCGCGTGCGTGACGCCGCTCGTGAGCGCCATCGGGCACGAGGCCGATCGGCCGCTGCTCGACGAGGTCGCCGACCTTCGCGCCTCGACGCCCACCGATGCCGCCAAGCGCGTGGTGCCAGACGTTGCCGAGGAGCTCGCTCGCGTGCAGCAGGCCCGTGCGCGCATCGGAAGCCGCGTCACCTCGATGGTGACGCACGAGATCGAGCGACTCGGCGGCATCCGGTCGCGGCCCGTGCTGGCCGACCCGGGCTGGGTCATCACGCAGCGGTCAGAGGAACTGACCCGTTGGGTGGCCCGCGGCTCCGAGCTCATCGACTACCGCGTCGAGCGGGCGGGTCAGGGTCTGACCGAGCTCGCCGGGCAGTTGCGGGCCTTGTCGCCCCGTCGCACGCTCGAGCGCGGGTACGCGATCGCGCAGCACGCCGACGGCCGTGTGCTCCGAGGGGTGGCGGATGCTGCGCCGGGCGCTCCCCTCCGTCTCACGCTGAGCGACGGCTCGGTCTCCACCACGGTCGATCCCGCACCGACGGGCGCCGAGGGCCGCGGGTAGAGTAGAAGACGTGCCCGCTGCCGCCGACAACACCGCGCCCGGGGGCTCTGCAACCGCAAACACAGACGTCGCCGCCCTCAGCTACGAGCAGGCCCGCGACGAACTCGTCCGCGTGGTGACCGAGCTGGAGCAGGGCTCATCCACCCTCGAGGAGTCGCTCGCCCTCTGGGAACGCGGCGAAGCGCTCGCCAAGCGCTGCGAGGAATGGCTGCTGGGTGCCAAAGAGCGGCTCGACAAGGCGCGCGCAGCATCCGGTGGCCCTGCCGGTGGTGACGCGGGCTCGTGAGCCGCAACCTTCCCGGCACCGACGACGCGGGACGCCCGATCGTCGCCGAGCTCGGCCGCGCCGAGACCCCCGACGAGATCGCCGATCGCAAGGCGGCAGCGAGTGCCCGGCGCCGGTCCAATCAGACCGCCCTCAACCTGGTGTTCGCGTTGCTCGCCTCCCTCGGCGTCGTCGCCCTCATCGTTCTCGTGGTCGTGCGACCGTCATCCATCGCACGCGACCCGATCGACTACACGGCCGTCGCCGCTAACGCCCAAGGCGCCGTCGACGTCCCGCTCGTCGCGCCCGTCCTTCCCGGCGGCTGGACCGCGAACCGCGCAGAGCTCGTGACCGGACAGAACGACGGCATCGACT
This sequence comes from Pseudolysinimonas sp., assembly GCA_039917005.1. Classification (GTDB taxonomy): domain Bacteria; phylum Actinomycetota; class Actinomycetes; order Actinomycetales; family Microbacteriaceae; genus JBDSKH01. The sequence goes on along the minus strand of JBDSKH010000213.1, from coordinate 8,076 downwards.
CCTGGCAGATCGGCCTGCTGACTCCGGGCGAGCAGTACATCGGGCTCGTGCAGGGCGTCCGGGTCGATCAGCGCTGGGTGTCCGACCAGACGGCCAGCGCCGAATCGACGGACACGGTGACCATCGGCGACCACCGCTGGCTGGTCTACGACCGGCGCGATGTGCAGGATCCCGGCATCCTCGCCTACGTCATGACGACCGTCAGCGGCGACTCGACCATCGTGCTCGGCGGCACCGCCTCCGATGTCGAGTTCGGCGTCCTCGCCGACGCCGTGGGCGCTGATCTCGATTCCGGAGGCGCCTCGTGACCGACCCGCGCACATCGGCCGAGTCCCGCACTCCCCGCGACGTGTGGCGCGAGATGATGCGCGGCAACGAGCGCTTCGTCGCGGGCGAGCCCCTGCATCCCCGGCAGGACATCGAGCATCGCGAGAAGCTCGCCGAGGCCCAGACCCCGCACGCTGCCCTGTTCGGCTGCAGCGATTCGCGGCTCGCGGCCGAGATCATCTTCGACAAGGGTCTCGGCGACCTGTTCGTCGTGCGCAACGCCGGACAGGTCATCTCCGACTCGGTCGTCGGCTCGCTCGAGTACGCGGTCGCCGTCCTGCACGTGCCGCTGATCCTCGTGCTCGGCCATGACGAGTGCGGCGCGGTGAAGGCCGCCATCGATCAGGCCGAGCCCGGTGCGACGCCGCTGCCGCCCCACATCCAGAACCTCATCGCACCGATCGCACCGGCGGTCGCGCGTGCCGATCGCGTCGACGGCGTGCCCGATGCGCTCGACGTCGGCCGCGAGCACCTGCGCGACACCGTCGCCGAGCTGCTGGATCGCTCCGAGCTCATCGGCGCCGCGATCGCCGCCGGTACGCTGGCTGTCGTCGGCGCGAACTACCGGCTGACCGAGGGCCGGGTCGTTCCCGATGTCGTTCTGGGTCTCATCGAGCCCTCCTGACTTCCTTCCTCCGTTCCTCTTCGAAAGGCACACGTCGCCGTGAGCAGTACCGACAAGAACTGGCGCATCGAGCACGACACCATGGGCGAGGTGCGCGTCCCCGCCGACGCGCTCTACGGTGCCCAGACCCAGCGCGCCGTCGAGAACTTCCCGATCTCGGGATCCGGCCTCGAGCCCGCGCAGATCGTCGCCCTCGCGCGCATCAAGCGCGCCGCCGCGATAGTGAACAAAGAGCTCGGGATCATCGACGGCGCCATCGCCGACGCCATCGTTGCGGCGGCGGACGAGCTGATCGCCGGCGACCACCACGGCGAATTCCCGATCGACACCTATCAGACCGGCTCGGGCACCAGCTCGAACATGAACATGAACGAGGTGCTCGCCTCCATCGCGACCGCGAAGCTCGGTTCGGCCGTGCACCCGAACGACCACGTCAACGCGTCGCAGTCGTCGAACGACGTGTTCCCCACCTCCGTGCACGTCGCGGTGACCGGTGCGCTCATCAACGACCTCGTCCCCGCGCTCGACCACCTCGCCGTTTCGCTGGAGAAGAAGGCGAAGCTCTGGGCCGGCGCCGTGAAGTCGGGCCGCACGCATCTGATGGATGCCACTCCCGTGACGCTCGGCCAGGAGTTCGGCGGGTACGCCCGGCAGGTGCGCCTCGGCATCGAGCGTGTGGAGTCCGCACTCCCCCGCGTCGCCGAGGTCCCCCTGGGTGGCACCGCGGTCGGAACCGGCATCAACATGCCCGCCCAGTTCTCGCAGAAGGTCATCGCGATCCTGGCGGACACCTCGGGGCTCCCGATCACCGAAGCTCTCGACCACTTCGAGGCGCAGGGCGCACGCGACGGGCTCGTGGAGGCATCCGGAGCCCTGCGCACCATCGCCGTGTCGCTGACCAAGATCTGCAACGACCTGCGATGGATGGGGTCGGGCCCGAACACCGGACTCGCCGAATTGCACATCCCCGACCTGCAACCCGGCTCGTCGATCATGCCGGGCAAGGTCAACCCGGTGATCCCCGAGGCCGTGATCATGGTGGGTGCGCGGGTCATCGGCAACGACGCGGCGATCGCCTGGGCCGGGGCGACGGGCTCGTTCGAGCTCAACGTGGCGATCCCGGTCATGGGCACCGCGCTGCTGGAGTCGATCCGGCTGCTCGCCAACTCGACGCGCCTGCTCGCCGACAAGACCGTCGACGGGCTGGAGGCGAACCTCGACCGCGCCCGCGCGATGGCCGAATCTTCGCCGTCGATCGTGACGCCGCTCAACAAGCTCATCGGGTACGAGAACGCCGCCAAGATCGCCAAGCACTCGGTGGCGAAGGGCATGACCGTCCGAGAGGCCACCATCGACCTCGGATTCGTCGAACGCGGCGATCTGACAGAAGAGCAGCTCGACACGGCACTGGACGTCCTGTCGATGACGCATCCGGGGTGAGCGAAAACGGCCTCTGCGAAGCCTGAGCATTTCGGGCGCAGCGGGCCCGGTCCGCGCTAGCGTGAAGTGATGCGCGTCCTCAGCTACAACCTCGAGAAGAACAAGGCGGTCGGCGAGCTGCTCGCCCTCATCGAGAAGCACGACCTCGACCTGCTCTGCCTGCAGGAGGTGGACGCGTCCGCCCTCCCCTACGAGCTGGGCAGCATGCACCTGGTCGACGCCACCAAGGGCAACCGTCTCGGCCTCGCGATCTACCACCGCAAAGACCGCTACACGTCGGTCGAGACGCGCGCGTACGCGCTGAAGAAGTCCCTCCACGACCGCATCGCCAAGCCTGCCCACGAGCGCCTGCTCGCCACGCATCTCATCGACCAGAAGACGAATCACGACCTGGTCGTCGCCTCGTTCCACGCGGCGCCGCTCACCGCGCTCAACTCGCTGCGGCGCAATCAGATCGCCGCCGCCCACGGACGCCTGAGCGAACTCGGTCCCGGTCTCCCCCACCTCATGGTCGGCGACTACAACTACCCGCTGTTCCGTCGCGGCCTCGGGCGCACGATGGGCAAGACCGGTCACGACCTCACCTTCAGCGACGGGCGCACCTACACCCGCTACAAGTTCCTGCGCGGGCATTTCGACTTCGCCACCTCGGTCGGCATGGTCATCAAGAGCGTCGAGACCCTCCCCAAAGGCGGGTCGGATCACATGCCGATCCTGGTGACCGCGACCTACGGCACGCCCGTGACCGAGGCGGCCGAGACCCTTTCCGAGCCGGCCGCGGGCTGACCTCTAGAACCGCAGCAGCATGGTGTCCGAGCCGCCGACCCTGCCGACCGGCACGAAGCCCGCCCGTTCGTAGACGGCGCGCGCACCGGCATTGCCGTCCTCGACGCTCAGGCTCAGCGCCGGGACCACCGCCCTCAGCCGATCGATCAGGGTCTCCAGCAAATCGCTGCCGATCCCACGGCCGCGCATGGCGGGTTCGACACCCATGGTGAGTTCCGGGATGTCGTCCGCGACCCAGCCGTACCCCGGATCATCCGCGCTGAGCAGTCGAGCCCACGCCGCTCCGGCGCCCCGTCCCCCGACATCCGCGATGACCCCGACATCCCCTCGTCGCGGCCAGCCACCCAGGTACTTCGCGAGATCGGCCCGCGTGAGTGCCTCGGCCGGGCTCACCGGGCGCTCACCGTTCCAATCGGCCGCATAGGTGAGTGCCACCGCCATGATGTCGAAGTCGGCAGCCACGGCGTCACGGATCACGGCCTCGCTCACGACGCCCACCCTACGCAGGCAGGGGCAAGTGCAACGAAGTAGCCCGCGAGCAGAAACGGCCCGAACGCGAGGTGCGTGCGCCGGGCCTCACGCCCGCGACCGGCCACCACCCCGCGCACCAGCACGATGGATGCGGCGACGCCTCCCAGCAGGAATGCCGCGAGCGGGGCCACGGGCGCGATCGCGATCGTCGGGCTCGCCAGCCCGATGAGCGCGGCCAGCTTGACGTCTCCCATGCCGATGCCCCCGCCGAGTGCGAGGAGGGCGAGCAGACCCGCGGTCGCGAGCGCGGCGACGAGCGGGATGAGGGGCGGCTCCCCGCGCAGCACCCACGAGAGCCCCGCGGTCACGAGACCCACCGCGATGCCCGGCACCACCATGCGGTTCGGGAGGCGGTGCTCGCTCAGGTCGATCCGCACGAGTTCGGGGGTGACAGCGGCGAGATACACGGCGGCGATGGCCGCCGGCGTGAATCCGAGCGCCGCGATCGCGAGGGCGGCAAGCGCGAGGGCGAGTGGCAGCTGCCAGGTCCAGCGCAGCATCCGGCTTCGAGACGCGAGCTTCGCGCGCTCCTCAGCCAGCGAACGGTCTCGACACGCCGCTTCGCGGCTACTCGACCAGCGGGGGTTCATGGCGGGGAGGCTATCCGGCGACGGCCTGCCCCCGCCGGATGCCTCCCCAACTTGTGGCGCTAGGCCGGCTCGTTGCTCTCCAGCATCTCGGTGACGAGCGCGGCGATCGCGGAGCGTTCCGAGCGGGTGAGCGTGATGTGGGCGAAGAGCGGATGGCCCTTCAGTGTCTCGATGACCGACGCGACGCCGTCATGGCGGCCGACGCGCAGGTTGTCGCGCTGCGCGACATCGTGGGTGAGCACCACGCGCGAGTTCTGGCCGATGCGCGAGAGCACCGTCAGCAGCACGTTGCGCTCGAGCGACTGCGCCTCGTCGACGATCACGAAGGCGTCGTGCAGCGAGCGACCGCGGATGTGGGTCAGCGGCAGCACCTCGAGGATGCCGCGCTCGACCACCTCCTCGAGCACGTTCTCGCTAACCAGAGCGCCGAGCGTGTCGAACACCGCCTGGCCCCAAGGGTTCATCTTCTCGCCCTGGTCACCGGGCAGGTAGCCGAGCTCTTGGCCCCCGACCGCGTAGAGCGGACGGAACACCATGATCTTGCGATGCTGCTGCTTCTCGAGCACCGCCTCGAGTCCCGCGCACAGGGCGAGGGCGCTCTTGCCGGTGCCGGCCCTGCCGCCGAGCGAGATGATGCCGATCTCGGGATCGAGCAGCAGATCGATCGCCAGGCGCTGCTCGGCGCTGCGGCCGTGCAGGCCGAAGACGTCCCGGTCGCCGCGCACGACCTTCAGCTCGCCCTTGCCGGTGACGCGGCCGAGGGCGCTGCCGCGATCCGAGTGGATGACGAGGCTGGTGTTGATCGGCAGGTCCTGCACCAGCCGGCTCGAGATCACGTCGGCGTCGTACAGCTCCGACATCTGCTCGCTCGACACGTCGATCTCGGCGAGGCCCGTGTAGCCAGAGTCGACCGCGAGCTCGGCGCGGTACTCCTCGGCGGCGAGGCCGACGGACGCGGCCTTCACCCGGAGCGGGAGATCCTTGGAGACCACCACCACATCCAGGCCGTCATTCGCCAGGTTCATCGCGACGGCGAGGATGCGCGAGTCGTTGTCGCCCAGCTGGAGGCCGGACGGCAGGACCGACATGTTCGAGTGGTTCAGCTCGACCCGGAGCGACCCGCCGTCGTCCCCGACGGCGATCGGGAAGTCGAGACGCTCGTGCTGGATGCGCAACTCGTCGAGGTTGCGGAGTGCTTGTCGCGCGAAGTACCCGATCTCGGGGTCGTGTCTCTTCGCCTCGAGTTCGGTGACGACGACGACCGGGAGGACCACCGCGTGTTCCGCGAACCGGAAGATCGCCTTCGGGTCGCTCAGCAGGACGGAGGTGTCGAGCACATATGTGCGCTCACCCTGCCTCTGCTTCTGACCTGCGTCCCGGTTCGGTGCGGTGGTGGACTTCTGCTGAGGCTTGTCGAGCGCTGGCAATGCCACTCCATCCCCGGGGCGGCACGTGTCCGCCCGGATCCCTGTGACGGAACGGCCGGTTGGGCTCAACGGATGCGAACTTACGTGGCCGATCCGATCAGACGCCATGCCTGATGTCCTGAACGTAAGCCCGGGGTCGGAAGGGGTGCGGAGCGACACGCGCACCGCGGGTTTCGATCAGATGAAATCCAGCGACATCAGATCGCGGTGGCCGTGCCGAACGACAGGAACGCCGCCTTCACCATGGCGAAGGTCTCCTCGTCAGTCGATGCATGGGGACTCAGACGCACGTGATTCGACCGCGTGGTAGCGGTCACTCCGTGATTGTGCAGGGATGCGGCGAGCACGGTGAGCTGGTCGGGCGCCGGTTCGATGACCACGATGCCGGCGCGCTCGGCTTCGGCGCGCGGCGATGTCACCGGGAGGCCGAACTCGTCGGCGAGGTCGATGATGCGGGTGACCTTCTCGGCGATTCGCGCGTTGATCGCCGGAACGCCGACCGACACCATCTCCTCGAGCGCCGCCGCCAGCCGGGCCTGCGCCACGGGATCGGGGTTGCTCACCGAGAACTTGCCCGGCCCGCGCTTGGGCTCCGGCACCTCGTCCATCGGCGTGCCCTCCACGTCGGTCGCGTTGAAACCCGACCAGACCGGCGTGAGGTGGTCGAGCGCCCGTTCGCTCAGCGCCAGGAAGCCCGTGCCCCATCCGGCCCTCGGCCACTTCTGACCGCCGCCGACGACGACATCGGCGAGCTGGTACGGCGCATCGACGATCCCGAGACCCTGCGTCGCGTCGACGATCAGCAGCCGGTCGCCGATCACCTGCCGGATCCCCTCGAGGTCGACGAGGTATCCGGTGCGGAAGTCGACCAGGCTCACCGCGACGGCGACGACCGAAGGGGGAAGATCCAGGTCCCGGATGCCTCCCGGCGTGATCCTGCCGAGCTCGGTATCCATCCACACCGGCGCGATGACCCCGAGCGCCTGGGCCGCCCGGGTCGCCGCGAACGTCAGGCTGGGGAATTCGGCCCGCGAGAGCGCGACCCCGCCCGTGATGCCGAACATCACGTGCATGAGGCCCTGACTGGTGTTCGGCTGGAACACGATCTGATCGGCGCCGAACCCGGTCAGGGCCGCGACAGCCTTCCGCACGCGCGGATCGGGGCCAGGCGGCAGCAGGGCCTCGAGGGAGCCGAACCGGGCGCGCGCCAGGAGCGGCATGAGGGCGGCCTCCTCCTCGACCACCGCGGCCCCGATCGGACCGACCCGGGCGAAGTCGAGGTACCCCGGCTCCTCGTCGAAACGCGCAGCGTAGGCGTCGATGTCCACGGTCTACCGGCCCCGGTGCGGCATCGGGGCGTCTTGCATCATCGGCCCCAGCGCCGCTCGCGCCGGGCGAAGTCGCGCAGGGCGCGCAGGAAGTCGACCTCGCGCAGGTCTGGCCCGAGCGCCTCGACGAAGTAGAACTCGCTGTGCGCGCTCTGCCAGAGCATGAAGTCGCTCAACCGCTGCTCGCCCGAGGTGCGGATGATCAGGTCGGGGTCTGGCTGCCCCTGCGTGTAGAGGTGATCGCCGATCAACTCGGGCGTCAGGATCTCGGCGAGATCGTCGATCGAGCCGCCGCCCTTGCCGTGGTCGCGCACGATGCTGCGCATGGCATCGGCGATCTCGCGCCGGCCTCCGTAGCCGACCGCGAGGTTGACGTGCAGGCCGGTGTTCAGCGCGGTGCGCGCCTCGGCGGCCTTCAGCGTCGCCGCGAGCTGCGGCGGCAGGTTGTCGCTGGTGCCGACGTGCTGGATGCGCCAGTCGGACGCGCGGGACAGATCGTCGGCCAGGTCGGCGATGATCTCGAACAGCGTGTCGAGCTCTCCCTCTTCGCGGCTCGTGAGGTTGTCGGCCGACAACAGGTAGATCGTGACCACCCGGATGCCGAGCTGATCGCACCAGCGCAGGAACTCTCGCATCTTCTCGGCGCCGGCGCGGTGGCCGTGGGCCGCCGTCTCGAGGGCCCGCTCGCGCGCCCAGCGGCGGTTGCCGTCGATGATCATGGCGACGTGGTGGGGGCTCGGCGCGTCAGCGAGCGACCGGCGGAGACGTGCGGAGTAGAGACCATACAGAATTCCCGATCCGCGGGGGGTTCTGCGTTCACGCACGCGACAACGTTACCCGGCTCACAGGCGTCGTCCTGCGAGCGACCTCTACTCTTGCCGCATGAACGCCGAACGCTCGCGGAACAAGAATCCCGTGTCCGGAGCCGCCGCGGCGGCCGGCCAGCCGGTGACCGAGGACGACGATCTGCCCAACATCCCACTGCTCGACGACGCCATGGACCATGCGGCCGAACTCGCGGC
>JBDSKH010000212.1:0-9538 GCA_039917005.1 Pseudolysinimonas sp. | reverse complement strand
CCTCGGGCTGCTCGCACTGTTCGGCGTGTACCTGATCAGCGCGCCCGGCGTGTACTTCTGAGCTGAGCGCCGAAGGCATCTCTCCACAGGCTCATCCACACTGTGGACGAATCACACGGCTGTAGTTCGGATCAGCGCCAGCGGGTCGTCATCAGGAAGCCGATGAACATGATCCCGAATCCGATCAGGATGTTCCAGCTGCCGACGCTCGGGATCGGCAGCGACCCCTGGCTCAGGTAGAAGACGATGATCCAGATGAGGCCGATCAGCATGAAGCCGAACATCACCGGCTTGAACCAGATGGGGTTCGGGGTGTCGTCTCCGGTGCGCGCCTCGGCGACCTCGGGCTTGGTACGTGGTTTGGGGCGGGCCATGGCCAGAATCCTAGCCGACGGTCCCTGATCGCGACCCCGCACCCGCGGCCCGGTACGCGAAGCGTAGAATCGTGCGCATGACCGAGCCGCGTGGGGGACGGGGCGCGGCGACGCCGCGACGCCGCATCTCGGTCATCGGCGTGCTCGGAGAGCTGCTCATCACATCCGGGGTCTTCGTCCTGCTGTTCCTGGTCTGGCAGCTCTGGTTCAACGACCTCGTCGTCGGCAGCCAGCTGCATGGCGAATCGCTCGAGCAGTCGCAGGTCTGGCAACGGGATGCCGACGCGGCGGCGCACGGCACGCCCGAGTCCCCGCCGGTGCTCGGCACGCCCGCGGCCTCGGCGACCTTCGGCCTGATGATCGTGCCGCGCTGGGGCGCCGACTACTACCGCCCGATCGCCGAGGGGACCGGCACCGTCGCGGTCCTGAACAAGGGCGAGATCGGGCACTACCCGACGAGTCAGATGCCGGGCGCCGTAGGCAATTTCGCTGTGGCCGCGCACCGCACCAGCTACGGAAAGCCGTTCAACCAGATCAGCAACCTCAGCGTGGGCGACCACATCTACGTCGAGACGGCCGACGGCTGGTACTCCTACGTCTTCCGCAACCTCGAGTACGTGCGGCCGACCGGGGTGGGGGTGGTCGCGCCGGTTCCGCAGGCCGACGGCGCATCGCCGACCGACCGGCTGCTGACGATGACCAGCTGCAACCCGCTGTTCTCGTCTTCCGAGCGCATCATCGCCTACAGCCTGTTCGATCGGTTCTATCCGCGTGCGGACGGACCGCCGCAAGAGATCGCGGCCACCGTCGCGGGTACCGCCTGATGTATGCGGCGCTGTGGCGTGTGCTCCCGGGACCCTGGTGGGTGCGGGCAGTGATCCTGGTCGTCGCGTTCGCGGCGATCGTCGTGGCGTGCGTGCTGTGGGCGTTCCCGTTCATCGACCACTTCATCGCCCCTACGGATTCGACGGTCGACGCATGACGCGCATCCTCGTCATCGACAACTACGACAGCTTCGTCTACACGCTGAACGGCTATCTCGAGCAGCTCGGCGCGCAGACCGACGTGCTGCGCAACGACGCGTTCCCCGCCGAGGAGTCGGCGGAGCGCATCGCCGCGTACGACGGCGTGCTGCTGTCGCCGGGGCCCGGCACGCCCGCGAGTGCCGGCACCAGCATCCCGCTCGTGCGCGCCGCACTGGCCGCGGGCTCGCCGCTGCTCGGGGTCTGCCTGGGTCACCAGGCGATCGCCGAGGCCCTGGGCGCGACGGTCACCCACGCCGACGAGCTCATGCACGGCAAGACGTCGCTGATCCGCCACGACGATAGCGCCTTCTACCATGGGGTGCCGCAGCCGTTCAGGGCGACCAGGTACCACTCGCTGGCGGTCGTGGATGCGACGGTCCCCGCAGAGCTCGAGGTCTCGTCGCGCACGCAGGGCGGGGTCATCATGGGGCTGCGGCACCGCGAGGCGCCGCTGATCGGGGTGCAGTTCCATCCTGAGTCTGTGCTCACCGAGGGCGGTTACCGCATGCTCGGCAACTGGCTGGCCTCGGTCGGGCTCGCGGGCGCCGACGATCGGGCGAAGGAGCTCAGCCCGCTGGTCAAGCTGGGCTGAGGGGCACCGGGGCTACGCGAGGCCCCGCGGAGCACCCCGCGCTATCCCGCGCAGTAGGTCAGGACGACCGTGGACTTCTGCGGCTGATCGCCGACGAGCGATTGGCTCGTGACGTTCTGCCCGGTGCAGCCGTTGTCGGGAGTCAGCTGCACCGTGAGCTGCAACTGGCTGCTGGTGAGGGTGGACTGCGCCTGCGTGACCGCCTGTCCGGTGAGGTCGGGCACGCTGACGAGACCGTTCGACACGACCAGGTTGACGGTCGACCCCTTCGTCACCTGCTGGGCCGCGGTGATCAGTTCGGTGTCCGGCGGCAGCTGGATGCCGATCACGGTGTCTTTCGGCACGTTAGGCGAGTAGGCGACCGTCGTCTCGCCGTACACGAGCTTCAGCCCGGCGATGATGTCCTTCGCCTGCTGTTCCGTCTTGAAGGTCAGTCCCACCAGCGCGACGCGTGGTGGTCCGGATGAGACGGATACCTGCACCTCCTGCTTCGGGCTGAGCTTGGTGCCGACCTCCGGGTCGACGGCGAGGATCGTGCCGACCGGCTCGTCCTCATTGGGCACGTCGACCTTGACCGGGACGAGCCCGAGGGCGAGCAGCTTGTTGCCGCCGTCTTCGTAGGTCTGGCCGATGATGTCCGGTACCTCGACGGCGACGTTCTCGCCGACGATCGTGGTCGGCGACAGGCTGAAGATCCAGAACGCGGCGGCGATGAGAACGACACCGACGAGCGCGATGATGCCCCAGATCCAGGCGACCGGCGGGCGGGTCTGCGTGCGCGGGACGCGATCTTCGGTGTCGTCGGCGAGGCGGCGCAGGGTTGCCTCCGACGCGGCGGCCGAATTCGGGTTCACGCCGAAGAGGGTCGAGTTGAAGTCGTCGGCGACCGGTCCACGGTCGGGGACCTTGCCCGCCAGCGCGATCTCGAGGTCGCTGCGGAAGTCGGCGGCCGTCTGGTACCGCTCGAGGCGGTCCTTCGCGAGCGAGCGCATCACCACGGCGTTCAGTGCGGGCGAGACGGCGTGGTTGATGGCGTTCGGCGCGATCGGCGCCTCGCTGACGTGCTGGTAGGCGGTCGCGACCGCGGTCTCGCCCTGGAACGGCGGTCGCCCGGTGAGCAGCTCGTAGAGCACGACGCCCGTCGAATACAGGTCGGTGCGGGCGTCGACGGCCTCACCGCGTGCCTGCTCGGGCGAGAAGTACTGCGCGGTCCCGAGGATGGCGCTGGTCTGGGCGATCGTGGCCGACGAGTCGGAGATCGCGCGCGCGATGCCGAAGTCCATGACCTTCACCTGACCGGACGACGTCACCATCACGTTGCCGGGCTTGATGTCGCGGTGCACGACCCCCGCGCGGTGCGAGTACTCGAGCGCGACCAGGATGCCGTCGACGATGCGACCGGCCTCTGACGGGTCGAGCGGGCCCTCCGCGACGATGTCTTTGAGCAGGCGCCCGTCGACGTGCTCCATGACGATGAACGGGACCTGGATCTCATGTCCGGACGGGTCGCGCACGGTCTCTTCACCGGCGTCGAAGACCCGCACGATCGTGGGGTGCGCCATTCGCGCGGCGGCCTGGGCCTCTTGGCGGAAGCGGGTTCGGAAGGCGGGATCGTTGGCGAGGGAGGGCTTCAGGAGCTTGATCGCGACCCGGCGGCCGAGGCGCGCATCCATGCCGACATGCACGTCGGCCATGCCCCCGCGACCGAGCAGTTCGCCGATCTGGTAGCGGCCGGCGAGCAGGCGGACGTCTGCCGTCACCCCATCTGCCACGATCCGCCCCTTCTCGGTGCCGTCTTCTCGCTGCTGTCAGCGCTTTCGGTGCTTGTTGCCTGAGTCAGTGTAACCGTGCGGCGACGCGGCACCTTGGCTTAAGCCGTGAACGTCAGCGTGCCGGAGGTCGGGGATTCGAGGCTGCCGCAATACGCCTTGTACGACACGTCGACATCACCCGATGAGGTCGGCGTCACGGACATGCTCGTCGTCCCGGCGCTCGGGGTGTCGTCGGGCGTCGTCCCGTTGGTGATGAAGAACTGGTAGTGGTCCAGCGAATAGCCCGAGGGGCACGAGCCGCTGAAGTCGCTCCAGCTCACGGTGGAAGGAATGCCGGGCGCGTAGGGTCCGAACGCGACCGTCGGGGTCGACGGCGTGGGCAGGCCGGGGTAGTCCTGGAAGACCGAGACCTGGATCTCCCGGCCCTTCTTGACGTTGCCCGTCGGGTTGATGCCCGAGACGGTGCCGTTCTTGTCGGGCGTGTTGGCCACCGGGCCGTCGACGCGCACGACCTCGAAGTTGACGCCGAGCTCGGCTTCGACGTCGGCGAAGGGCCGACCGACGTAATCGGCCGCGTTGATGACGATGGTGTCGGGCGTCGGCGTGCTGCTCGGCGTCGCCGAGGTCGACGGCGTGCTCGTCCCCGTCGGCGTCGGGGTCGAATTCGGCTTGATCGCGAACACGATGATGATCGCGATGAGTGCGACGGCGAGCACCGACACGATCGCGACGAGCGGCCAGGTCCACGGGTTGCGGCGCTTGGTCTCGAGGGATGCGGTTGAGCCCGTGTTGCCGAACCCGCCTTCGCCGGGCGAGAGCACACGGGTGGCTGATGTCGATCCGGCAGGCGTGAGGAGCTGGGTGAAGGCGGCCTCGCCGCCGCCGAGGCTCGGCACGGCCGCGGTGGCGGCGGCGACGTCTCCGCGGCGCAGGGCCTGCGCGGCACGCGACAGGTTGGCGGCCGAGGTGGGACGGTCTTCCGGCTTCTTGGCGATGCAGGCGTAGACCAGATTGCGCACCGGCTCGGTGACGGTCACCGGCAGCTCGGGCGGCGCTTCGTTGATCTGCGCCATCGCGATCGCTACCTGCGACTCGCCCGTGAACGGGCGGCGGCCGGCGAGCGCCTCGTACGCGACGATGCCGAGCGAGTAGATGTCGGTGGTCGGCGAGGCGGCATGCCCGCTCGCCTGCTCGGGCGACAGGTATTGCACGGTGCCCATCACCTGGCCGGTCGCCGTCAGCGGAACCTGGTCCGCGATCCGGGCGATGCCGAAGTCGGTGATCTTGATGCGGCCCTCTGGCGTCATCAGCAGGTTGCCCGGCTTGATGTCGCGGTGCACGAGCCCGGCCAGGTGAGCGGCGTGGAGTGCGGATGCCGTCTGCGCGACGATGTCGAGCACCTTGTCGACGGGGAGCACCCGTTCCCGTTCGAGAATCGAGCTGAGCGCCTCGCCCGGGACGAGCTCCATGACGAGGTAGGCCGAGCCGTCCTCCTCGCCGTAGTCGAAGACGTTCGCGATGCCCTCGTGGTTGACGAGTGCAGCGTGGCGGGCCTCGGCGCGGAAGCGCTCGAGGAAGCCCGGGTCGCCCAGGTACTCGTCCTTGAGGATCTTGATGGCGACGGTGCGCCCGATCACGAGGTCGGTCGCCTGCCACACCTCGCCCATGCCGCCGATCGCGACGCGCGATGACAGCTGGTACCGACCACCGAAGGTGATGCCGCTCGAGGGCCTCATCTGTTCAGCACCGCCTCTATCACTTTCTTCGCGATCGGTGCGGAGACCAGGTTTCCGAACCCCGACTGGCCGAGGCCGCCGCCGTTCTCCACCACTACCGCCACAGCGACCTGTGGATCGTTCGCCGGCGCGAAACCGGTGAACCACAGCGTGAAGGGCTCGCCATCGCCGTTCTCCGCTGTGCCGGTCTTGCCCGCGACGTCGATGCCATTGATTCTTGCATTACTGGCGGCACCGTTGGCCACGTTGTTCACATCAGCTGGGTCATGGTCGCCGCCGTCTGCGCGCTGACCGGGGTGCTGTACACCTCGGGCTGGAAGCTCACCAGCTCGGTGAGGTCGGGGGCGAACACCGTCTCGACCAGCGTCGGCTGCATGAGCTGGCCGCCATTGGCGAGGGCCGCCGAGACCATGGCCATCTGCAGCGGGGACACCCGGTCGCTCGCCTGGCCGAACGACGACAGCATGAGCTCTGCATCGCTCGCGATGGGCGGGTACACGCTCGGCTCGACGCGCATCGGCACCCGGAGGTTCTCGTCGCCGAACCCGAACTCGCGCGCCTGCTGCGAGATCGCGGCGTACCCGAGCTGCAGGCCGAGCTGCGCGAACGGGATGTTGCAGGACAGCCGCAGGGCGGTCGCGATGGATGCGGTGGCCCCGCCGCCGCACGCGCCGCCCTCGGCGTTCGTGATGACGGCGCTGCTCTGCGGCAGGGTCAGCGTGCCCGGATTCGGGAACGCCGTGTCGGGGGTGAGGCCGTTCTCGAGCGCGGTCGACGCCACGACGAGCTTGAATGTCGAACCCGGCGCGTTCAGATCGCCGGCGATGGTGCGGTTGATCAGCGGATCGTCGGGGTCGTTGAGGAGGGCGTCGTACGCGGCGCGGAACGCAGTGCCGTCGTGGGTCGCGAGAGCGGTCGGGTCGTAGGCGGGCTTCGACACCATGGCCAGGATGCCGCCGGTCTTCGGATCGATCGCGATCACGGCGCCCTTCTGGTCGCCGAGCGCGTCCCAGGCCGCCTGCTGCACGACCGGATCGATGGTGAGTTCGACCGCGGCACCCTTGGGGCTCTGGCCGGTGAGGATCGAGTTCAGCTGTTCGAGGAACTGATCGTTCGCGGTCCCGCTGAGGTAGTCGTTGAGTGCGCCCTCGATACCGGTGTTGCCCTGATTCAGGGTGAAGTATCCGGTGACGGCCGAGTACAGGGGGCCATTGAGGTACTGGCGCTGATATTTGTACTCGTCGTCGACGGGCACCGAGACCGCGATCGGCTCGCCGTCGACCAGGATCGGGCCGCGCTCGGCGGAGAAGCTCGCGTAAAGGGTGCGGGCGTTGCGGCCGTCGGCCTTCAGGTTGTCTTGCTGGAAGACCTGGATGACCGTCGACGAGCTGAAGAGCGCGACGAACATCAGCAGCACGACGATGCTGACGCGGCGGAGTTCCTTGTTCATTGCTCGACCACCAATTGCGGCTGACTGCGCACCGAGTCGGACAGACGCAGGAGGAGCGCGACGATGATCCAGTTGGCCACGAGCGACGATCCGCCCGCCGCGAGGAACGGCGTCGTGAGCCCGGTCAGCGGGATCACCCGCGTGACGCCGCCGATCACGACGAAGACCTGGAGAGCCACGACGAATGAGAGGCCGACGCCGAGCAGGCGGCCGAAATCGTCCTGCCCTGTGAAGCCGATGCGGAAGCCCCGCGACACGAAGAGCAGGTAGAGGGCCAGGATCGCGAAGAGGCCGATGAGGCCGAGCTCCTCGCCGAGGCTGGCGATGATGTAGTCGCTCTCGGCGAGCGGGACGATGTCGGGGCGGCCCTGCCCGAGCCCCGTGCCGACCAGGCCGCCGCTTGCGAGGCCGAAGAGCCCTTGCACCAGCTGGTAGCTGCCACCCTGCTGGTCGTAGATCGCGGGATTGAACGAGTCGAGCCAAGCGTCGAATCGCGAGCCGACGTAGGACAGAAGTCGGCTGGCGGCGATCGCGCCGCCGAGGAACAGCCCGAGGCCGAGCACGACCCAGCTGATCCGGCCGGTCGCCACATAGATCATCACGAGGAACAGCCCGAAGTACAGCAGCGATGTGCCAAGGTCGCGCTGCAGCACCAGGACGCCCATGGCGAGAACCCAGACGATGAGGATCGGGCCGAGGTCGCGCGCCCGCGGGAATGTCATGCCCAGGAACCGGCGGCCGACCAGAGACAGCGAGTCGCGCGCCTGCACGAGGTAGCCGGCGAAGAAGATCGCCAGCGCGATCTTCGCGAGCTCGCCCGGCTGGAACGACAGCGGGCCGATCTGGATCCAGATGTACGCGCCGAAGCGCGGGCTCCGGATGCCGGGGATGACCGGGAGGACGAGCAGCAGGAAAGCGGTGAACATGGCGACGTACCGATAGCGCTGCAGCACGCGGTGATTGCGGATCACCAGGATCGTCGCGAGCGCGATGACGATCGCGATAGCGCTCCACGCGATCTGGCGGATGCCGGCCGCGTCCCATCCGGTGAGCCCGTCGGCGATGTCGAGGCGGGTGATCTCGGCGACTCCCACCCCGTTGAGCAGAGTCGCGATCGGCAGCAGGAAGGGGTCGGCGTCGGGTGCGACGACCCGCAGCGCGACATGCATCCCGATCACGAGCGCGCCGACGAGAGCGCTCAGCAGCAGCACCGAGGTGCCCACTCGCCCGAGCGCGCCGAGCTGAACGAGCGTGATGGCCGCTCCGCCCATCGCGAGGGCGAAGATCAGCAGCACGAGCTCGATGTTGCGCCTGCGTGCCGGCGCCCGCAGACGAACCCGGATCGACCCCGTGAAGGTCGAGCGCGGTGCTTCGTCCACGACGGTCACGGTCAGCCCGCCGCCAGCTCGTCGAGTCGGTTCACGATGTCGATCGCGTCCCGGAGGTTGTCGGCGTTGATCGTCGCCTCGACGCTCTCCTGCTGGAACGACGGCAGGTCGGTGACCTCGATCGTCGTGGTCTGGTAGATGCTCGACAGCCCGATCGGGCCGATGTTCTGCTGAACCCCCTGGAAGATCGCGACCTTGCCGTCGTCGACCCCGACGAAGTAGTGCGACTGGGTCCATTGGTACGCGGCGAAGAGGCCGGCGGCGATCGCCAGCACGGCCGCGATGACCACGACGAGCCAGACGATGCGGCGGCGACGGGCGCGGCGGCGGTCCTCTTCGATGAGCTCCTCGAGGTAGCCCTCGCGCTCGGGCTCGAAGTGCGAGTCCTCGGGCGGGTTCGACTTCAGTGGATGCAGCAGCAGCGTCGGCAGGCGGATCGGGCGTCGGGCGGTGTCGCTCTCGAAGCTCAGCGGCGCGGAGGCCGAGCCGACGAAAGCCGGAGCCGCGCCCGACGTCCCGTTGCTGTCGTCGATGTCGGCGATGACGACGGTCACGTTGTCGGGCGCGCCGTGGTCGAGGCTCTCCTTGACCAGCCGGTCGGCCGCGCCCTGGGCGGTGCGCACGGTCCCGAGGATCGCGGCGATCTTCTCTTCGGACACGTAGCTGCTGAGACCATCGGAGCAGAGCAGCCAGCGATCGCCGGCCCGCACCTCGTAGATGGCGGTGTCGATCTCGGGGGCCGCATCGACATCCCCGAGGACACGCATGAGCACCGAGCGGCGCGGGTGCACCGCGGCCTCTTCTGGTGTGATGCGACCCGAATCGACGAGACGCTGCACGAACGTGTGGTCGGCACTGATCTGCTCGATCTCGCTGTCGCGGAAGCGGTAGATGCGCGAGTCGCCGATGTGCGCCATCGCGATGGTGTTGCCGACCCGCAGGATCGCGCTGACCGTGGTGCCCATGCCCGTCAGCTCGCTGTGCTCGAAGACCGTCTCGGCGAGCAGCGAGTTGGCAGCCACCAACGCAGAGCGCAGCGCGAGCTCGGCGTCTTCGGGGCTCGCGTACTCGGAATCGGCCTCGGCGACACGCTTGGCGGCGATGGCCGATGCGACGTCACCGCCGGCGTGGCCGCCCATGCCGTCCGCGACGAGGAAGAGGTGCGCGCCCGCGTATCCGGAATCCTGGTTGTTCGACCGGA
>JBDSKH010000211.1:0-6818 GCA_039917005.1 Pseudolysinimonas sp. | reverse complement strand
GCGTCGAGCGCGACGTTCTCGAGACGTATATCGGGGACAAGTACGAGGAGAGCCGGCGGCGAGCGATCTGGCACCAGGCCGAATATGCGTCCCTGCCCGAACTCTTCGTGACCTGACTCAGAACCGGACGAGCACCAATTCGGAGACCGGCAGCAGTCGCATCACCCGTATGGCACGATCCCGGCGCGGCACTCCGGGCTCGTGCTCGGCGAGATCAAGATGATCGCGTCCGACGCGGTCGATGGTGCCGTGCAGCATTCCCGCGGCTGTGAGGATGTGCACCGACGCGCGACGCCGGCACAGGTCCCGCAAAACGAAGGCCAGCCCGAGCCGCGCGGCCAGCGTCCCGACGCCGGCCTCCGAGGCGGTGTTGACGCTGGCGACGCTCTGGGTCGCTGCCAGAAGACATCCCGCGATCGCTGCGATCGGGATGACGCACGATGGCAGTCGAATACCGTCGCCGCACACCTCACCGGCGATCCAATCCCGGCCCACCGCACCGAGGTCGACGGCGATCCGGGTGCCATCCACCAGCAGCAGGCGCAACGGTTCGTCTGCCGAGGTCGTCGGCATCATGGCGCGCAGGCGATCGCGCAAGCTCAGCCGACCGAGCCGCAGCCGTTCCTCCTCGGCGAGCAGATCGAGATCTTCGGCTCCGATCTCCTGCTCGAGCTGGCTCTCGAGATCGTCGAACAGGTTGTCCCACCGCATGCCGCGACGCTAGTCATCGAAGCCATTGGATCCCCGGGTTTGTCCACAATTCCATCCGCTCCTCTATACTTGAGGTGCCCTCATGCTTAGGTTGTCCCGCCCCATTGGCGGGCGACGACTCAGCAGATGTGTCAGGGGTGGACATGAGCAGGGCGAGAGACACGAACGAGAGCATCGAGGGATCGAGTGCTCGAACACTGAAGCCGCGTTTCGACGAACGGGAGTTCTTCGGCCAGCAGCCGACGTCCACGGCTTCGCTGCCCGATCCGGGTCCCCTCCTCGAGAACCTCACGCGATGCGTGATCGAGATCCTGGCAGGTGCGCGAGAACTCGAGCAGATCGCGCGGTGGGTCAGCGACGACGTCTACCGGCACCTGCTCAAGCGCGTCGTCATCTCATCTCGCGCCCGTCAGGCGAAGGGACTCAAGCCGTCGCGGCCGTCGTTCACCATCGGATCGACCAGCATCTGCGAGCCTCGCGACGGAGTCATTGAGGCCGTGATCATCGTGCGCGGTCGCGCTCGCGTGCGTGCGGTGGCGCTGAGACTCGAGGGACTCGATTCGCGCTGGCGCGCGACCGCGATCAACGTGCTCTAGCGCGGATTCGCGGGGGCCGCTCCGCTACCGCCCGCGCTTCTCCTGCGCGCGACGCTGGGCCCGGTTCTGAGGCGGCGGCTCACCGGCATCCTGACGCTGACCGAAGGCGCCACGCGCCGCCGGCTGCTGCTGGGCGCCGCCCGAGGGACGGAGCCCGCCCTGCTGCGGAGCCTGCGGCTGCTGCGGCTGACCCTGGTTCTGCTGCTGCGTGACCGCCGCGGCGGCCGTGGCCTGCTGCTGCTGGGCGCGCTGCGTCGCCGCCTGCTCGAGCTGGCCGCGCTGGTTGCGCACCTCGACCTCGCCCTGGGCGTCGGCCGAAGGCGCCGAGTACGACAGCCCGGCCGTCGGGTTGCCCGACTCGCCGAGACCCTTGGCCGCAACTGACGCCGTACCGGCTCCGCCCGTGACCTCGACCTCGAGGTTGAACAGGAAGCCGACCGACTCCTCGCGGATCGCACCCATCATCCCCTGGTACAGGGCGAAGCCCTCGCGCTGGTATTCGACCAGCGGGTCGCGCTGGGCCATCGCGCGCAGACCGATGCCGTCCTTCAGGTAATCCATCTCGTAGAGGTGATCGCGCCAGCGGCGGTCGATCACCGAGAGCACGACGCGGCGCTCGAGCTCGCGGGTCGCCTGCGGCCCCAGCCCGGCTTCGCGGCGCTCATAGGCGAGCTTGGCATCCGACAGCACCTCTTCGCGCAGCGTCTTCGCGCTCAGGCGACCGCGGTTGCCGACCTCGCTCAGCACCTCGTCGACCGTGATCGACACCGGGTAGAGCGTCTTCAGCTCGGTCCATAGCGCTTCGAGATCCCAGTCGTCGCTCTGGCCGTCGGAGGTGTGCTCGTCGATGACGTCGCCGATCACCTCGACCAGGAACTTCTGCACGCGCTCGTGCAGGTCGTCGCCCTCCAGGATGTGGCGGCGGTCGCTGTAGATCGCCTCGCGCTGGCGGTTGAGCACGTCGTCGTACTTGAGCACGTTCTTGCGGATCTCCGCGTTGCGCGCCTCGACCTGCGACTGCGCCGAGCGGATCGCCCGGCTCACGGTCTTCGACTCGATCGCCATGTCTTCCGGCGCGCGACCCATGAGGGCCTCGGCTGCGCCCGAATTGAACAGGCGCATCAGGTCGTCTTCGAGCGACAGGTAGAAGCGGCTCTCGCCCGGGTCGCCCTGGCGGCCAGAACGTCCGCGCAGCTGGTTGTCGATGCGGCGCGATTCGTGACGCTCGGTGCCGAGCACGTACAGTCCTCCGGCGTCGACGACCTTGGTCGCCTCCTGTTGCACGTGCGCCTTCACCGAATCGAACACGGCATCCCACTCGGCCTCGTACTCGTCGGGCGTATCGATCGGGCTGAGGCCCTTGTCGTGCATCTGCGCGACGGCCAGGAACTCGGCGTTGCCGCCGAGCATGACGTCGGTACCACGGCCGGCCATGTTGGTGGCCACCGTCACGGCTCCGAGCTGCCCGGCCTGCGCGACGATCGCGGCCTCGCGTGCGTGGTTCTTGGCGTTGAGCACCTCGTGCTTGACGCCCTGCTTCGAGAGCAGGCGCGACAGGTACTCGCTCTTCTCGACGCTGGTGGTTCCGACGAGCACCGGCTGGCCGGTGCGGTGGCGGGCGACGATATCCTGCACGACCTGATCGAACTTGCCGGTCTCGCTCTTGTAGACGAGGTCGGCCTGGTCTTTGCGCACCATCGGCATGTTGGTCGGGATGGCGACCACACCGAGCCGATAGGTCGACATGAACTCGGCGGCCTCGGTCTCGGCCGTACCGGTCATGCCCGAGAGCTTCTCGTAGAGGCGGAAGTAGTTCTGCAGCGTGACGGTCGCGAGGGTCTGGTTCTCGGCCTTGACCTGCACGCCCTCCTTCGCCTCGATCGCCTGGTGGATGCCCTCGTTGTAGCGACGCCCGACCAGGATGCGGCCGGTGTGCTCGTCGACGATCAGCACCTCGCCGTTCATCACGACGTAGTCCTTGTCGCGCTTGAACAACGCACGGGCCTTGATCGAGTTGTTGAGGAACGAGATCAGCGGGGTGTTGGCCGACTCGTACAGGTTGTCGATGCCGAGGTAGTCCTCGACCTTCTCGATGCCGGGCTCGAGCACGCCGACGGTGCGCTTCTTCTCGTCGACCTCGTAGTCGGCGCCCTCGACGAGGCGGTTCGCGACGTTGGCGAACTCGGCGAACCACCGGTTCGCCTCGCCCGACGACGGCCCGGAGATGATGAGCGGCGTGCGGGCCTCGTCGATGAGGATCGAGTCGACCTCGTCGACGATGGCGTAGTGGTGGCCGCGCTGCACCATATCCTGCGCCTGCCAGGCCATGTTGTCGCGCAGGTAGTCGAAGCCGAACTCGTTGTTCGTGCCGTAGGTGATGTCGGCGGCATATTGCTGCTTACGCTCTGCCGGGGTCTGGCCGGCCAGGATCACGCCGGTCGTCATGCCAAGCGCGCGATAGACGCGACCCATCAGCTCGGATTGGTAGCTCGCGAGGTAGTCGTTGACCGTGATGACGTGCACGCCCTTGCCGGCGATCGCGTTCAGGTACGCGGCGGTCGTCGCGACCAGGGTCTTGCCCTCACCGGTCTTCATCTCCGCGATGTTGCCGAGGTGCAGGGCGGCGCCACCCATGAGCTGCACGTCGAAGTGCCGAAGGCCGAGAGTGCGCTTGGATGCTTCGCGGACCGCCGCGAACGCCTCCGGCAGCAGATCGTCGAGCGATTCGCCATTCTCGTGGCGCTCCCGCAGCGCTGCGGTCTCGTCACGCAGCTCGTCGTCGGTGAGCTCTTCGAAGCTCTCCTCGAGGTGGTTCACGGCCTCCGCGAAGTTCTTGAGTCGCCGCAGAAGACGACCCTCACCGACGCGCAGGACTCGCTCGAGAACGTTGGCCACGTACTACTCCTCAGGTTCCGGGCACGCGACTGTGCCCGCCGTTACCGGCGCGTTACAGCCTATAGGCGCTGACCTGGGGAAAGCCCGGAGTGCTATCGGTCGTAGACATCGCGGCGATGTCCGAGCGTGACGACCACAATGAGCAAGACCTCGTCGCGGACCGTGTACAGGACGCGGTAGGCGCCGACGCGAACGCGAAAGCCATCCCGGCCCTTCAGCTTGCGTGAGGCAGGAGGACGCGGATCCCTGGCGAGCAGAGCGATCGCACCTCGGATTCGCGGCCGATCCTGGGCGTCGATCCGACGGAGCGCCCTCTCTGCGGCCGGGCGAACCTCAACCCGGTAGATCAGGACCAGCCGAGGTCGGCCTGAACCTGCTCCCAAGGGATGTTGTCACCCTCCTCGGCAAGGGCGGCATCGAACGCCGCGATGTCTTCTTCGTCTTCGAGGGCCGTGATCATCCGTTCATACTGCTCGGGGCTGACCAAGACGGCCTCGATCTTGCCGCGACGCTCCAGGAACACGGCCTCGGTCTGAGCTGTGGAGATGAGGTTGGGAAACTGGGCGCGCGCGTCGGTGACACGGATTGTGGTCATGGGTCGAGTGTACGTTTTGGGATGCGAAACGTACAGATGGTTTCGACACGCGCCTTTGGCGCTACTCAACCAGCGGTCAGACGGTTTCGACACGCGCCTTTGGCGCTACTCAACCAGCAGTCAGATGGTTTCGACACGCGCCTTTGGCGCTACTCAACCGGCGGGGTTAGCGAGCTCGGGCGGCCGCCAACTCGTCGGCGGTCTCCTCGAGGCCGATGACGCCGTAGTCCCAGCCCTTGCGGCGGTAGACCACGCTCGGGCGGTCGGTGCGGGCGTCGATGAAGAGGAAGAAGTCGTGGCCGACGAGCTCCATGTGATCGACGGCATCCTCCTGCGTCATGCGGGTCGCCGGGAAGATCTTGTGCCGGATGACGACGGGGCTCCATTCGGCTTCGTCGTCCGGAGAATCGGGGACCGGGACCGAACCGGTCGATACGCGGTCGATGGCTTCGGCGCTGGCCGGCACGACATCCATCACGCGGCCGCTGGATGTCGCCTGATGCACGGAGACGGGACGGTGCTGCCCGCGGTGCACCTTCTTGCGATCCTTCGCCTGGCGGATGCGCTCGATCATCTTGTCGAGCGCCATGTCGAAGGCCGCGTACTTGTCGGCGGCGCCCGCCTCGGCGCGCACGACCGGTCCCGGACCGATGAGGGTCAGTTCCACACGATCATCACCCGAGCTGCCGTTCGTCTCATGGTGACGGACGAGCTTGATCTCGAGGGCGAGGGCCTTCTCTGCGAGCTGGCCGACTTTCTCGGCCTTCTCGGTGGCGTAATCCTCGAACCGATCCGGGATCCCCACTCCGCGACCGGTGATCGTGATGTCCATGACACACCCTCCCCTTCGTTCGGCGCCTGCCGCTTCCGGGTGAGGGCGGTTCCGACGCCTGTGAGGGCCACGCTAGTCCTCGTCACCCGGGAAGTCACGGCTCCCACCTGGGGGACCCCTCCGAGGTGTCACAGAACTCCCTCCGTCGTGCCGTCGCGGCGGAGTGTCGACGCGACGACGGCGGCCCCGACCACCTCGGCGCCGCCCTCGCGCAGCACCCGTGCTGCCTCGCGCAGGGTCGCGCCGGTCGTCACGACATCGTCGATGAGCAGAACACGACGGCCGGAAACCGGATGCGATGACCAGATCGAGGGGCGCACCCGGAAGGCGCCGCGCAGGTTGCGATCCCGTTCGTCAACGGCGAGTTGCTTCTGCGCACGGTGCGGACGCGCTGCCGCGAAAACCCTCCGCTCGCGCAGTCCGGTACGGGCGATCAGCAGGCGGACGGGTTCGTATCCGCGGCGGCGATAGGCCGCGCGCGTGCCGGGAATCGCCACGACGTCGATGACGCCCGGACCGCCGGCGCAGTCATCCACCGCTGCCCGCACGGCCTCGCTGAGCGCCGGAGCGAGTGCCCGCGCCGCATCCACACGTTGTTGCGCCTTCAGCGCGAGCGTCACCGAGCGCGCCACGCCGTCGTACTCGAGCCCTGCCCACACGGCAAACCCTCCGACGTCCCGGCGCGTAACAACGGGCTCGAGCGTCGCGCGACACGGATCGCACAGTGTGCGGTCGTCCGCCCCGCATCCGGCGCACTCGACCGGCAGCAGCACCGCGAGCGCATCGAGCCACGCCTCGCGCAAGAACCTCGAGCTCATGACACAAGCCTCGCGCCTCGCCGCCAGCCGGCGTATTGCACGGACCGACCGGTGCAGAACCCTACTGCTGCGACGCCAGGAAGGAGGCGGCGAGCCCCGTGCTCTGCCACGTCGTGCCGCCGCCCGGACGGAGCACCTCGCCCTCGGCATCGAGCACACGCGTTCCCTCGAGCCCGTTGCCGCCGACGATCGACACCCCGCCGACCGGGGCACCGAGCGAGGCCGTCTGGCCGCCGATCACGAACGCGGCAACGCTGGTGTCGACTCCGGAGCCCGACAGCGCGACGACCGTCACACCGTCGACCCACGCCGCATCGATCAGCGGGTCGGAACCCGCCGGCAACTCGACGACATTCGAGGTCAGGCTCGTC
>JBDSKH010000210.1:0-9909 GCA_039917005.1 Pseudolysinimonas sp. | reverse complement strand
TTTCTAGACCCGGGGCCATTCGTGCGTCTGCTACTGCGTACGGCCGCGCAGGAAGTCATTCATGGCATCCGAGAGCTCGCGATCGACCGGGAAATCATCACCATCGATCTGGCGCACGGCGGCCGCATGGCGAACGCTCGACACCAGCCACGCGGCGTCGGCCGCGAGCAGGTCGGCGGCCGTGAGCAGTTCGTAGCCCGTCTCGTATCCCTGAGCTTCGGCCCAGCCGAACAGGTCCGCCTGCGTTGTGCCGGTCAGGATGCCGAGGTCGGTGCGCGGGGTGACGATGCGCTTGCCGGTGCGCAGCACCAGGTTCGAGATCGCCCCCTCGAGCAGGAAGCCGTCGCTGCTGACGAAGAGCGCGTCGTCGGCATCCCGTCGCGCGGCCTCGCGGAACGCCGCCCGGTTCACCGCGTAGCTCAGGGTCTTGGCGCCGGCGAGCAGCCACGGGGACGTGCTCGCGACATCGTGCCGGTACCCGCGGTCGAGGAGCACGATCCGGATGCCGGTGGTGCGCGCCGCGGTGTGGTCCGGTGAGGCGGCGGCAAAGGCCCACCCGGTCGGATCGTCCTGACCTTCGACGCCGCGAGTGAGGACGATCTTGACGAAAGCCTCGTCTGCCGCGCCGAGCCGCTCCGCGACGTCGAGCACGGCATCCCGCCACTCGTCGAGATCGGGCGAGGGGAGGTCGAGCAGCGCGGCCGAGTGAGCGAAACGCGCGAGATGCGGTTCGAGGGCCTGCGGGTGACCCGCTCGGAAGCTGATTGTCTCGAACACCCCGTCACCGCGGGTGGCGGAGAGGTCCATCACCTCGATTTGCGGTGCTCCGGCCTCGACGATCCGGTGCCCGAGGGTCGCCCCTCCGTCGGCCGCGAACTCGAGCATCGCGAGAACCGGCCGGTGACTCGTCCCGGCGCCCGTCGGGGCGGCGCCGCCGGGCAGTGTCGATGTCATGCCGACCTCCGCACCCGAGAACTGTCACGGCCGCCGCTGTCACGGCCGGCACTGTCACGGCCGGCAGAGTCGCGCTCGCCCGCGTCCTGTGCCGCGTTGCGTACGGCATCGCCGAGCATCGACCAGATCGTGCTCGACAGGGCCGGATAGGCAAGGGCGATCTGCCGCAGCATCCGGTAGTTCACGTCGCGGTTCGGGATGCGGCCGCCGTCGGCCTCGATCAGCTCGGCCCGGAGGATCAGGACGACGAGTTCGTCGACGCTCGGGATCTGTTCCATGAAGGCCCACGGGTCTTCGCCGGCGCGAAGCCTTTCGAAGACGACCGTGCCGAGTTCGTCGCTCGCCTCGGCGCGCAGCACCTCGAGGCTGGCGCGGCGCGGGACGGCGGAGTTCATACCCACGACCCTATGCCTGTGCCGCCGACAATCGGGTGCTGTGCGCGGGTGTCAGGGTGTCGCGGCGGCATCCACGTTAGGGTCATCACATGCCGAGGCACGCCCGACTTTTCGCCGTCGCCGCGACCCTGGCGCTCGTGTTCGTGCCGGCCGTCTCCACGTCGGCGAGCGCGGCCGTCGCCGGCCCGGTGCGTTCCGGCTTCGCGGCGCTCCCAGGTGACGTCAGCGACTTCGAGTTCCGGTCGTTCGACGCCGAGTACACGTTGACGCGCGACGCCGAAAAGCACGCGCACCTCGATGTCGTCGAGACGGCCGTCGCGGTGTTCCCGAGCATCGACCAGAACCACGGCATCATCCGCGCGATCCCGGACTACTACGGCGACGTGTTCCTCGACACGACTGTTCTGGGTGTAGTCGACGAGAACGGCGCGCCGGTGCCGTACAACCAGACGAGCGACGGCGGGTTCACGCTCCTGCAGATCGGCGAGGGCGACGTCTTCGTCCATGGCACCAAGACCTACGTCATCCACTACACGCAGGTCGACACGATCCGGTACTTCTCGGACGCGGACACGGATGAGGACGAGTTCTACTGGGACGTCAACGGCACCGGCTGGGAGCAGCCTTTCGCCGAGGTCTCGGCGGCAGTGACGCTCGCTGCCGACCTCGCGCCAACCGTCCAGCCGGGACTGTCGTGCTACCAGGGCCCCGCTGGTACGAGCACCGAGTGCTCGGAGGGTGTCTCCAACGTCGGCGACACGGTCTTCACCGCGGGTGCCCGCGATCTGGAGCCGGGCGAGAACCTGACCATCGTCATCCCGTTCCTTCCCCACACGTTCGTCGAGGGTGTGCCCTCCGATCCGAACGCACCGATCGACCTCGGGCCCGCGCCGCCGGTCTGGGGCGTGGTGCTCTCGCTGTTCGGATGGCTGGCGTTCGCTCTCGGGATCGTCGGCGCCGTCGTGCTGCGCCGCAAGCGCGCGGTCGCGACGAGCACGATCATCCCGCAGTACTCGGTGCCGAAGGGCCTGGATGTGATGGTCGCCGCCGAGCTGATCGGCAAGCGGCCCACGGCGCTACAGGCGCAGATCGTGAGCCTCGCGGTGAAGCGCAAGATCCGCCTGTTGGGCTATCCGGTTCAGGATGCGACGACGGCCGACTACGCGGTGCAGCTGGTGGATGCCACGGGGCTCGAAAGCTGGGAGCAGGCCGTCGTGGACGCCCTCTTCGGGCCTGCTCCGGCATCCGGTGATGCCCGCGATCTGCAGCGCAGCGGGGACGCCGACCTCTCCGCCGCGCTCAGCCCCATCGTCGCCGCACTGCCGGGGGCGGTCACGGAGAGCGGGTTCGAGGGTGCGCCCGCATCGACGCGCGGCAGCCGGTGGTTCGTGCTCGGCGCGATCACGCTCACCGTCGCCGGCATCGTGGGGGCGATCGCCGCCGGCTGGATCGGCCTCGTGCTGGGAGCCTTCGCGACGATCATCGGCATCGCCGGCATCGGTTTGGCGGCGTTCGCCGCCCGGCGGCGCCCGACCCTCAGCCCGGCCGGTGCGCAGTGGGTCGACTACCTGCTGGGCATGAAGATGTACCTCGAGCTCGCCGAGAAGGACCGGTTCAAGATGCTGCAGAGCGCAACCGGAGCCGACCGCATCGACACCTCCGATGGCAGGCAGGTCGTGAAGCTGTACGAGAAGCTTCTGCCCTGGGCGATCATCTGGGGCATCGAGGACTCGTGGGCGCGCGAGCTCGAGATCCAGCTGCAGCAGACCGGTCAGGAGCTCGATTGGTATGTCGGGACGACCGGCTTCCAGTCGGCGTACTTCCTGGGGGCCCTGTCCGGGCTCGCGGCCGGAACCAGCGCGCCGGTCACGACGAGCGGGTCGAGCTGGAGCGACAGCGGCGGAAGCAGCTTCTCGGGAGGATCGTTCGGCGGCGGGTCGTCGGGCGGCGGCGGCGGGGGCGGCGGCGGGGGCGGCTGGTGAGGGCTCGCCTCGCCGCGATGCTCGGCGTCTTCGGTATCGCGCTGCTCGCCGGAGCGGCACCGGTGATCGCGGCACCAGGTGCGGTTCCCGACACCAGCGCGTTCGAGATCGAATCGTTCGACGCCGACTACACGCTCACCCGTGATCCGGCCCTTCACGCGCAGTTGCGGGTCGTCGAGACGATCGTGGCGGTCTTCCCCGAGTTCGATCAGAACCGCGGGCTGATCCGCGACATCCCGGAGTACTACGACAACGTGCAGCTGCACACCGCCGTCGAGAGCGTGGTGGACGAGAACGGCGACCCGGTGCCGTACGAGACCGAGTACTACCAGGACGCGTTCAGCGTGCTGCTCGGCGACGACTCGTTCGTGCACGGGCGCACCACGTACGTCATCACCTACACGCAGCAGGACACGATCCGCACGACCTTCACCGACACCGATTTCGACGAGTTCTACTGGGACGTCAACGGCACCCTGTGGTCGCAGCCCTTCCTCTCGGTGACCGCCACGCTGCACGTGCCACCGGAGCTGTCCGCTGCGCTGTCCGGCACCGCGGCGTGCTTCCAGGGGCCGAACCTCAGCACCGAAGAGTGCTCGGGCGGCATCGGATCGCTGCTCGCGGACGACGGATCGACGACGTTCACGGCCTCGGCCGAGGGGCTCCTGCCCAACCAGGGCCTGACGATCGCGGTCGGGTTCGCGGAGGGCACGTTCGTCGAGGGCGCGTTCACGTATCCACCCAGCTCGGGCGACGATGACTACGACTATCCGGACGACGAGTACGAGTCGTCCCCTCCGCTTCCTGCCTGGCTGGGGCTCAGCAGCGCTCTGCTGGGCGGGCTGTCGGTGCTTCTCGGCATCGTCGCGCGCACGTTGCGCTCCACCCACCAGAGCAACGAGACCCGCGCGAGCGACATCATCGTGCCGCAGTACACGCCGCCGGAGGGCCTCAACGTCATGCTGGCGGCGTACCTGATCGGGCGGCCGAAGACGGCATTCCCGGCGCAGATCGTCGATCTCGCCGTTCGCAAGAAGCTGCGTCTGCTCGACCACCCGGATGACCTCGACAATGCGCCGTTCGGCGCCGAGCTGCTCGACACCTCGGAACTGGCTCCGCTCGAGCAGCGCGTGGTGGACGCCCTGTTCGGCAAGAAGGCACCGGTCGGGACCCGCCGCGCGCTCGTGCCCAACGACACGGCCCTGGGTCTGGCGTTCGGGCCGATCCACCGAGAACTCGAGACCGAGCTGCGGACCGAGAACCTGCGGGCGGGGTCGCGGCCCACCGGGCCCTGGATGATCCTGCTCGGGCTGACCATCGCGATCGTGGTGTTCGAGCTGTTCGCCTTCCTGGGCTCGCTCCCATATTCCGACAACGCACCTCTCTGGCTCGGTGGGGTCGCGGCGTTCTTCGGCTTCTCGCTTGTTTCGGGGGCGCAGTCGACGGTCGCGACCCTTACCTACAAGGGCCGGGCCCGCAACGACTACCTGCTCGGAATGAAGATGTACCTCGAGCTCGCCGAGGAGGACCGGCTGCGGATGCTGCAGAGCCCCGAGGGCGCCGAGCGCGTAGATGTGCCGCGGATCGACCCGAATGACAAGGCTCAGATGGTGAAGCTCTACGAGGATCTCCTTCCGTGGGCGGTCATCTGGGGCGTCGAGGACAAGTGGAGCGAGGAACTGGCGATCAGGGCGCAGGAGGCCAAGGTTCCGGTCACCTTCGTCGCCGGCACGAGCGACTTCTCGAGCTGGTCGATCCGCTCGACGCTCAACGGCATCAGCCGTGCGACCCCCGATCCGCCGCCTGCCGTGATCACGCGTGCGCGTAACAGCAGCAGCAACGACTCCAGCTCGTTCTGGAGCGGGGGCAGTGGAGGCTGGGGTGGTGGAGGCGGGAGCTTCAGTGGCGGGTCCAGCTCGTCGTTCTCGGGTGGGGGCGGGTTCTCTGGCGGTCGCGGAGGCGGTGGGGGCGGACGTGGTCGCTGACAGTCCGCTGTCCGCGTCTCCGTACGAGGTCCTCGGGGTGCCGGCGACGGCGAGCGACGATCAGCTGCGCCGCGCGTACCGGGCGAAGTTGCGGGAGACACATCCGGACACCGGGGGAGCCGCGACCCGTTTCCATGCCGTGCAGCACGCCTGGGAGTTGATCGGCACCCCCGAGGCGCGTGCCGCGTTCGACCGCACCGGACGAGGTCTTCACGACGGCGTCGGCCGCGGTGACCAGACCTGGGCGCCCTCCCCGCCCCCCAGGCGTCCCGACGCCCGCCCGCAGGCGCGCGCCTACGGGCATCCGGGAGGCTGGTACCGCGAGCGATATCTCGACCTGCTGCACGAGTGGGCCGGTCGCGGTGTGGACGTCCCCGACCCGTACGACGCCGCGCTGCTGCGGTCGGCGCCCCGGGAGGTGCGTCACCTGCTCGCCGCCGCCGTCGCCGAAGAGGACACGGCACGCGTGCTCTCGACCCTCGGCATCGGATTCACGATCTGGCACGACGTCCGCACGCCGGCGGGCGGGCCGGAGGCCGGCAAGCTCGACCACATCGTGCTCGGCCCCACGGGCCTGTGGGCGATGCTCAGCGAAGACTGGGGCGAACCCGTGAAGACGAAGCGCGGGGAGCTCATCGGCTCGGCTCTCGCGCCGGGGGAGCGCCCCGTGCACGAGCTGTCGATTCGTGCGAAAGCGTTCGCGCGGGCGGCGCGGGTGAAGTTCTCCGCGCTGGTCGTGGTGGTTCCGGATGGTGCATCCCCCGAGGATGTCATCGACCTCGGGTCGGTTCGCGGCGCGCAGGCGCTCCTGGTGCAGAGGCCCCGGATCGTCGACCTGGTGAGGAGCGGACTCCCCGGCGTCGGAACCGGCGGCACCGATCTCTTCGAGGTGCGGACGCGCGTCGCGAGCGCCGTGCAGTTCGTCTGAGAATGGAACCATGAGCTCCGAGATCCCCGCCGACTACCTCCCGCTGATCGTCGACCCGAACTTCGGGATGCTCGGCACCATCCGCCCCGACGACACCGTGCAGGTGAACCCGATGTGGTTCGAGTACCAGGCCGACTCGAACACGGTGCGATTCACCCACACGACCTACCGCGCGAAGTACCGCAACCTCCAGCGCAACCCGTCGATGAGCCTGGCGATCTTCGATCCAGCCGACCCCGAGCGGTACCTCGAGGTCCGGGGCGTTTTGAGCGAGGTCATCCCGGATCCCACGGGCGCGTTCTACGTGCACCTGCAGAATCGCTACGGCGATGCCAGCGACCGTCCGCCGCGTGACAAGGCCGACCGCGTCATCCTGGTCATGAGCATCGAAAAGGCGAACGGCGGGTAGCGCCGGCGCCTGCGGGTTAGCGGCTGGAATTCTCCGTGCGGCCGCGAACGATGCCCACGAAGGTGTCGATCCGTGGATGCGATGCGGACGCCAGCCAGGCGAGTCCGATTCCCGAGTCCGGGGCGTCTGAGACCGGACGGGCAACGACATCCCGACGTGAGTGAGCCCGTGCCACCGAGGCCGGCATCACGGCCACCGCCGTGCCGGTCGCGATCAGCTCGACCGCAGCGGCATCCTGACCCTCGACCACGTTCTCGCCCGCCAGCTCGGCCAGTGTCACCGTGTCGAACGCGGCGACGACCGAGTCGCGGGCGGTCACGACCACCGGCTGCTCCCGGTACAGCGGGATGACATGCAGGGTCTCCGTCGCCTCGACGTCGCGGAGGAGTGCCATGTGCGCCGAGCCGTCCATGATGGCCCTCAGCGCATCGGCCGACGACGCAGGGACGAGGGTCAGCGGCTCCCGCCGCAAGCGTTCATTCCAGACGCGCGCCCATTTGCCCGGGGTGACGCCGGGGACGAAGGTCACGACGAACGGCTCCGCCCGCCGCATGTCCGTCCGGTCTCCCACCGACCCAGGGTATCCGGCGCCCAAGATGTCCTCGTTTTCGCGGACACAAAGGGGTACAGTGGGGGAGCGCGCCAGGGCTCACCGGCCGGCCGCGGGGGATCGGGGGATCTGCCATGTGGAGACACGTCGCGCACAGGCTTTGGGGCGGGATGAGAGCCAGATATCTCATCTCTCGCGCCTGGACGGCGGGCCCCATGCCGTTCCCCGACGACGAGACGGTTCTGCACGGCTCCGGCCCGGATCCCGACCGCATCCTGCTGGTCGGCGGCAATTTCGTTCGCGGTTTCGGGGTACGTTCGCACGAGCTCGGCATCGCCGGAAACCTCGCGCGCAAGCTCGCCGCCCGTACCGGTCACGGCGCCGATGTCGAGGCGCACGGCGTCGAGATGATGACCCCCGCCAGGGCCGGCGAGGAGCTGAGTGCACTGCGAATTCAGAGGTTCGATGCGATCGTGTTGATGATCGGGGCGGGCGAGGTGCTCACGATGCGCCCGATGAGCGAATGGCGGAACGATCTGCAGGACCTGCTCCGGGTGATCTCCGATCTCGGTCCCAATGCACCTCCGGTGCTGATCGCCGCCGTTCCCCCGTTCGCAGCCGTGTTCCACGTCTCGGACGCCGTGCGCGCACGCATCGCTCGGGCCATCGACCGCATCAACAAGGTGACCCGGCGCGTCTGTGCAGAGTCCGGCGCAGCGACCTTCGTCGACTTCGGCGGTACCGGCCCGGCGCCGACGGCCGGTACACGGGTATCCGACGCCTACGAGACGTGGGCCTCCGCACTGGCGACCCCGCTCGCGCAGGCGATGGCGAGCGCTCCGCACGAGATCCACACGCATTTCGTGCCCGTCGACGAGGGGGAGCGGCAGCACGCACTCGACAAGCTCGGGGTGATCGGGTCGGATCCGGATGCGATCGTCAACCACATCGTCGAGATGGCGCGCGACATGCTGGGCGTCCCCGCGGCATCCCTGACCCTCATCGACCACGACCGTCAGTGGACGATGTCGGCGAGCGGCATCCGCGCGGAGGACATCCCCCGCTCGGAGGCGATTTGCAACACGACCATCCAGACCCCCGGCGTCTACATCGTCGAGGATGCCAGCACGAGTCCCGAGTTCCAGAACGCGAGCTGGGTGGCGGGGACGGAGCACATCCGCTCGTACGCCGGCTACCCGGTCGAGGCGCCCGGCGGCCAGCGTGTCGGGGCACTCTGCGTCATGGACCGGTCGCCACGCCATTTCACCCCGGACGACGTGGCGACCCTCAGGGACCTAGCGCTACGCGCGCAACACGAACTCTGGATGGCCGCGGCCGGCTAGAGCGCGTCGCTCTCTACCCACTGTGCGGGCCCGGTCCCCGAGGCGGTGTGCATCCGCACCGGTGGCGTGTACAACGCCGGGCCGGTAGCAGTCCCCGTGGATGGCGTGGGCGCCACGGTGTCGAAATCGAGGCTCTCGACGGGGTTCGGCGATTCGAGAGGATCGGGAGGCGGGGCCCAATCGATCAGCATCCCCTCATCCACCGATGTCGCCGTCTCGGCGGGCTCGGCGTCCTCGCCTGGCTCGAGCCTGTGTCGTGGGTCGGACATAGGAACCCCTCAGTTGGTTGATTCATGAAACCGGAGTCCGGAGGGCTGGCTGAAGGGGGTTGTCACGCAGCCGTTCCGCATGTAATGTCCGGCTCTCCCGCCGTGCCTGGACGTTAGGTGGGAGCACGCTGAATTCCTGTCCTGGCCCCCGGAACGGGCGGACGATTGAGGCACGTTCCAGAAGCAAAGGAGAACCATCATGGCAACCCGAGACAGTTCTGCTGACAAACCGGTCGTCGTCGACGCCGACGATCGAGTCGTGACCGACGAGCCAGTCACCCGCAACGACCGGGTCGTTCGCGACCGCACCGTCGTCGTCGACGACGACGCCATGCGTGACGACATGCACGACCGTGAGCGTGCGCAGTTCGGCGGCATCAAGTTCGGCTCCGCATTCTTCGGATGGCTGACCGCCTCCGGTCTCGGCGTTCTGCTCACCGCGCTTGTCGCGGCCGTCGGCACGGCCGCGGGCGTGAGTGCTGAAGACGTCGGCGACGGTGTCGTCCGCGTCAGCACGCTCGGCATCGCCGGGGCGATCGCCCTCGCGGTGATCGTGTTCATCGCCTACTTCGCAGGCGGATACGTCGCTGGACGCATGGCTCGCTTCAGCGGCGCCGCGCAGGGCTTCGCCGTCTGGCTGTGGGCGATCATCGCCGCGGTCGTCGCCGCGGGACTCGCTTGGATACTGGGCGCCCGCTTCGACTTCCTGGGCAACCTGGACGCGTTCCCTCGCATCCCGATCAACACGGACGAACTGACCGTGCCCGGAATCGTCACCGCGGTCGTGCTGGCCGCGATCCCGCTGCTCGCCGCCGTGCTCGGTGGCATGGCCGGGATGCGGTTCCACCGTCGCGTGGACAACGCGGCCCTGGATGACACGGTGGTCATCGAGGATCGGTGACCGATCCGACGCGCGTGCGTGATCAGCCCGCTCTGACTGGATCGAGCGGGCTGATCTGGCTCGTCGTGGGCGGCATCTTCGCGGCGATCGCCCTCGCCCTGCTCATCGTGCTCGTGCCGTTGCCGCCGACGGGTGTCGCGCTCGTTGCCGCGATCGTCGTAGCGGCCCTGTATTCCGGGATGTGGGTGGTGCG